>JAITRM010000010.1 GCA_031288395.1 Holosporaceae bacterium
CTGCGGGAGCGGTTCGCTGCGATTAACGCTGCTGCGACCAGCCGGCAAAAGCAAAATGTCCGGAGAGGATTTTCTGAGGGGACACAAAAATCTTATCGGTCAAGTCGCTTCCTAGGCGGTTTGCGCGATTGCAGCAAACGCATGTCCGACGCGGCCGGTTTCAGCTTGTTTCGTCTGGTGACCTGCCGCATCTACGGGAAAGACTCGATGTTCGCTCGCCCTTGCGTGTGGAACGCAATTAAAATCTCACCCTATCGCGGCGTCCCCACCCTGTACGCAGCTGCCTGTTGCTGAGCTGCTGCCGCCGCAGCTGCTTCCTGTTTCTGTCGCGCTACCAGAGCCGCCTCTTCTGCTAATGCTCGTTGCGCTGCCAGTTGCTCCGCCGTCGGAGCATAGAGAATACTCTGGAAGCGAGCTACTTCTGTTCTAAGAGTATTATAAAATCTGGCTACAGCATCAGTTACGGCGTTGATTGTAGCCGGAGCAATTGGCCATTGAACTAGACAAGCTACGATGTCTTGGGTATTCGCTCCCAGGCGATGAAGCTCGATCAGCGCTGCAATTAACCGTCCCGCCGCTTGAATAGCGTCAGTGCAATCCGGCTGAATATCATCAATTTTTCTTTTATTCTCTATAGACTCAAGAGCAATACCTATTGGTTCCAAACATCCGATGGCCTGATTCGCTACGTCACCAAAAGTTGGGTTTGTCCTAAGAAGCGTAAGAGCGTTAGCGATGTTTGTTATAATCATTCGCCCCTGCTGCGCGTCCGCCGTTGAATTGGCATAGCCCTGTAGCGCCGCCACGGTATCGCCGTTGTTGTGTCCCAGCGCTGTTTTTATAGAGGATCGCCCGCCGATAGCTTCCACATCCGCAACCCCGGCAGCAAACAAAGCTGCCAGAGCTATGCTGCTTATAATCTTTTTCATAACATTTCCCCTTTCTTTCTTTGATTTTCACCATTTTAGGGAAAATCTGTTAAAGTATGGTTAATTTGAGAAAATAAATCGTCGTTTTTTGCAAAAAATTTTCGTTGAGCGTTTTGGCTGGGATCTACGCCAAAAAGAATCCATATTTTATATATATTTTTGTGAAATTTTAATATATTTTCGGTAACGATTGACTCGGGATAATTTAAATGCAAAATTTTTTCGACGATCAAGACGGGGCCGGCCTGCTGAAAAATTTGGATTTATTTCAGTTTGCCGTGCTAAATCCTCAGATAGCCTTGCTTTCTTTTCTGCGAGTGGGAAAGAATTTGGCGTCTCAGCCAAAAAAAATCGAGGATTCCCAACGGGATCTGTTAAATCGACTTTTGGAGCTGCAGAAATCTTTTGTCAAAGAGCTCTGCAACAAAGAGGACGACGCGCTTGAGCTAAGATACAACGAAAAAAGCAAGAAATTTGAGGCAGACGCCTTCGAGAACAACGTCATGCTGCTTTTCGCTCGCAAGTTTCACCAAACGGTCGCCGACTGGCTGCTGGATACCCTAAACGAGGTTGAAGAAGCGGACGTGAGGCTTGTCCATAGCGCTCGTTTTTTCATGAAGCAATACATCGAAATGACGTCTCCGGATAATTTTCCGTTTTTAAATCCTCGCGTATTGAGAGAGACCTTCAACACCTGCGGAGAAAACCTAACAAACGGCATGGAAATGCTTTTGGGCGACATAATGAACGGAACCATAACCACCAACGATCGCAGGCAGTTTCAGGTGGGAAAAAATATTGCCGTAACGCCCGGGAAAGTCGTATACCAGAACGAGTTGATCGAATTAATCCAATATAGTCCTACGACCGAGCGCGTATTTGCCAAGCCGCTGCTACTTGTGCCACCGTGGATTAATAAATTCTACATTCTGGATCTAAATCAGGAATCCTCCTTGGTAAAGTGGGCCGTAGACAACGGATTCACGGTATTCATGATTTCTTGGGTTAATCCAGGCAAAAGGCACAGAAATAAGGGCTTTGAAAGCTACGCCTTCGACGGGCTTCTGAAATCTCTGGACAAAATTTTTGAAATAACCAAATCCAAAAACGTTCATGCGCTGGGTTATTGCGTTGGCGGCACGCTGATTTCAAGCTTTCTGGCCTATCTGGCCAATCCGCTGTGCAAAAAACATCCGAAGGCCCGGATAGAGTCCGCCACTCTGCTGACTACGCTGCTGGATTTCGAACAAGCTGGAGACATGGCGATCTTTATGGCGGAGAATTATCTGGAAGCCATAAGCGCTCAGCTTAAGGAAAAGGGAATTCTGGAAGGACACGTCATGTACAACACCTTCAGCGTCCTAAAGGCAAAAGACATGATCTGGAGATACGTCGTAAACAGCTACATGCTGGGCAAAAAACCCGAAGCCCACGAAATTTTATTCTGGAATTCCGATCCCACCAACATCACCCAATCCATGCAAATTTTCCTCTCCAACGATCTCTACCGCGACAATTTGCTCAAGACCGGATCTCTGAAGATGTTCGGCGTGCCCATCAATTTAAAGCTCATTAAAACGCCCATCTACATGGTTTCCATGAAGAAAGATCACCTGGTTCCATGGAAAGCGACTTTTGACGGCATAAAGCTATTCACTTCCAACGTACGTTTTGTCCTGGGCGGCTCCGGCCACGTAGCGGGAGCCATTAACCCTCCATCCAAAAATAAGTACAGCTACTGGATAAATGAAAAAACTTTTGAAACCGCAGAGGAATGGCTAAACTCCGCAACGGAAATTTCCGGATCCTGGTGGAATGACTGGCTTGGGTGGATAAAGTCAATAGCCGGAGAGCTTGTGTCCCCAGCGCCGATTGTCGATTTTATTCGGGATGCTCCCGGAATCTACGTCCACGACAAAATCCTCGAGCCGGAGCACAACGCGCAGGACGCCAAAAGCGACTAGTTTGGCTGCTCCGTCTGGCAAAAGTTTTCGCAAATTTTTAGCGCGGCGCTCGGCGAGACGGGGCCGTCCCTGGTCAATAGTTCCACGGCATGCGTTTTGTTGTAATATCTGAAGATTATAATGTGGTAATTTTCTACTTTTATGAACACGTCAGGATTGCTGGATAGATACCGATATGCCCAAATCATTGAGCTCTGGCTGGTGCAGATTCCAACTATCTTACCGACGTTTTCCGCCGCCACCTTAGAGAATCCAAAGAGCATTCTCTCCGTGACCTCTCGCCCCGTTTCTGCTACGCCTGTATCTTTCCATGACGGCAGCCGATAATCGATGGAGTGAAACATGTTCTTAAACATTTCCGTTTTCATTGCTTTATCTTTCTCCATACCCTCAAGGCGGCCCAATTTCTGCTCGTTAAACAGCCAAGTTTTCGTATATTTGGGCCCGCTGATCAGATCTGCGGTGCTCCTCGCCCGCCTACTTTCAGCAGTATATAATTGCGAGAAGTTCACGCTATTTTTCAATTTAATGAAATCGTCTCTTTCTTTGCTAGGAGTCGTTAAAATTTCGCTGTCGAGCTTTGAGCCGTGTACCTTGTGATTGTTTTTGGTGGGTGCGTGTCTCATGAGTAAAAAGGTTGTGTAGGAGCCGACTTTATCAGCCGCCGTGGCGATTTTTATGGGAAATGGCGGATGCACCTCCACGCCGCGGGGAATCTCGCTCAACTTGCAGCAATTAACATTGATCCCTGCGGCATGTTGGGAGGCCGATACCAAATTTAACGGATTGCTTTTTGTTGCGCAATTTGCGAGCAGCAAGGCCGAGATAAAAAGCACCAACGATAACATGCTGCAACAGCTGTACCGTCCTCTATCGCAACAACATCTAAACATTTCTTCGCTCAGTAGGGAGCATTCCGACCATTTTTTCCGCATATGCTTCATCCCATCTCCTCCACCTAAACAGGCCGATGATCCATTACATAAGTTTGAGCATACATTTAAAATCAAAAAAGATAAAGAATGCTTAAAATTTTCGATTAATTGTTTTTTATAATTCAATTGGTTGTCTTTTTGGCGATCGTCAAGCCTGCCCCTAAACGCGCCCACAAACGCGGAGGAAATCTCTGCCCTGAACGAAGTTAAAGATATATTCACAAAAAAGAAGTAACGTAGCAATATCTCCGCACGCGCATATATGGAAGTTTTGTGTTTTTGAAAGCGTTTATACAAAAGAATTGCGACGTTTTGTGCTCAGTAGCAGTCGCTATCTCTTTGTACTGTGTGTACTTCGGAGACATAATAAATCCGGCATATTTAGATTTTCACTCGTCATTCAATAGCGACATGGATTTCTTTGATGATGTGATCCAGCACTATTGGGGCGGAACAGCGTATCGTGTCAGCGAGTGGGCTTGGCCGCCATTCATCATGAAAAACATCTGTTACCCAACCGGAACGTCTGTTTTGAATACGGACTCCATTCCCCTGATAGCCATTATTTTTAAAGTATTGCACAAAGTTTTCGGACTATCTCCACTACTTCAATATGAAGGCCTATACGGGCTGATTAATTTTGTATTGCAAGCCATTGCTTCGGTCTTAATTTTCCGCAAAATATTCGCCACCCAATGGCTAACCGCGATCGCCTCCTGCTTTTTTATAATATCTCCTCCGATGATAATGAGACTATTGTTTCACACAAGCTTAACCTCTCACTGGATAATATTGTTAGCCATTTTGTTGTATATTAACGACAAATTCGGGCTCCGAGAGATGATTGGAGCCCCTCTGCTGCTCTCGATTTCCCTATTCATACATCCATATTTTTTTGCGATGATAATGCCCATAATCCTCGCTCTGGTGATAAAAAAAAGAAATGCGGAAGAAACGGCGAAACTATTAACTTTAGCAAACTGTACGAAAGTTTTTATAATTTTATGCTGTTGTTGCCATATGCTGGGAGCGTTCAATCTATTAGGCCATAGCTACTGCGAATGCGTCAACGAATGCTCCACTAATCTCAACTGTCTTTTCAACCCGCTCAACAATTCAAGATTTTTGCAAGCGCTGAATTGGCACTCTAACAACCCAGAAGGAATGAATTATCTCGGAGTGGGGTTAATTATTTTGACACTGTTGGCGATCTCGCGGTTAAATCGGAATATAATTTTCAAAAATAAGCACAGGGAAATAATTCTGGCCTGCGTGCTGTTGGCGTTGTTTTCTCTGGGCCAGAAAATTCATTGGGGCGCAACGCCAATATTGAACATTGAGCCGGCCCGATTGCTGGAAATAATGTATGTCTTTAGGGCAACCGGAAGATTTTTCTGGCCCGTGTGGTATTTGCTGGTTATCAGCTCCATGTGGATAGTCTCCCGGCGATTCAGCCCTCGACTCACATCGGTGCTGCTGCCATTGCTGTTGGTCGTGCAATTTATCGACATAACGCCGTTATTGGAGGGAAAAAGCGCCTCCATCGCCAAAACTGCCCGCCATCAAAAAAACAATAGCATGTTAAAGTCTGAAAAATGGAACTCTTTGTTTTGCAAATATCCCCACGTATTTTTGACGAACGACTCCGCTGACGACAAGATTTGGCGATATTTTTGGCAAAAAATACCGGAATGCAACATAACCGTAAATTTTGGATATCTGGCGAGAGACCCCATCGACGCCGCAGAAAATATCATGAGCGCGGCGTGCAGTCTTTTAAAAGGAGAAAAACCTACCTGCGGGAACGATGAGACAATTTACATACTGTCGAACCAATTGTATAGGCTTTTGCTGAACTCGAAGAACGAAAAAACCGCTAAAATGAGAGATAAAATTCAAGAACTGGACGGAATAAAATTTCTGCTTCACTCGCAAATTAATTTGACGCCTGCGCAATAATGTGATACAATTCGTCTAAAATGGCGAGGCAGAGTGATAGGCGCGTTTTTGAAGCTTGGGAAATTATTGTTTGGCGGCAATCCTGATGGATCCCGCGGCGCTGTTCTCGTGGAATTCGCATTTTCGATCCCGGTCTTGCTGATGGTTCTGTACTACGTCCTGGATTACCCCAACTACATGCGCCTGAAATCCAAAACCAGAAATTCCGCCTACATGGCGGTCAGCATGATCCAAAACATTAGCAGACACCGAGAAAACAAGAAGATAACTCTGCAAGACATACAAAGAATAAACTATGTGTCTTTTCTGAACTATTGTTGCGGGAAGCAGCAATTAAAAACGACAGAAGATAACTACATCTATCCACTCGGCCATCTCCCGCTCACTGTGCTCATTTGCGTGAAAGGAGTAGCGGACAACAAATGCAAGGTCGTGTGGAGCCTATTCGCTTCCGGCTTCAACGCAACATCTCCGTTAGCCAACGGCGGCACAATTGATGAAAGCAACTTCTCTCAGTCAAGCTTGACTACTGCTCATTTTCACAATTGGACAGGGCTGTCATATCAACATGGAGTTGCAGTCGCTCCGAAGTCCATTCATCCGGAACTACAAATACTGCAAGGCGAAATCAAGATTGTACTGATGATAGCTCGTTACGGCAGTCTCAATTTTAAATATGCTGACGGCACAAAAATCACTGCTAATCCCAGAAAGCTGTTCGGATTTTATATGCTGCCGCTGCGATTGCCTATATCTGGAGATAACGTCCTTTTTCGCAACATCGTTACCTTCACCCCCAACCCAGATCTATTCGACGAGACTCCGCCGAAGTAACTCAGGCCGGCGCCTTAGCGCTTTTTCTTCCGGAGAAAGTCTCGGATACAGTTCTTTTTCGAATCTGTGGAGAACAATGACCGAAACATCAGCCTCTCCGCCCGCATGCCCGAAGACAGCCCCTGATTCTGGGCGACTCTGATGGCCTCCTTTATTAGTCTCGTGCTCATGGGGGATTTCTGAGCGATTTTTTTCGCCAGCGTCATGGTGACTTCCATTAGTTGGTCGTCATCGGCGATTTGGGACACGATATTCAGTTCCAGCGCCCTTGCGGCGGAAAAAAACTCGCCGGTCAGGATTATCTCGCTGGCAATCTTGGGGCCAACAATGCCGGTCAGCATTTGGGTGCCGCCCATGCCCGGCATAATCCCCAAATTCACCTCCGGGAAGCCGAAAACCGCGTTCCTGGAGGCAATGATGATATCGCACATCAACGCCAACTCGAACCCTCCGCCGAGAGCGTATCCGGAAACGGCAGCTATCACGGGAATTTTTACATTAAAAATCCCCTCCCAACGACAATCTATAAATTCCCCCATGTGCGCGTCTTCGTAGGAGCGGGAATCGATCTCTCCAACGTCAACGCCAGCAGCAAACGCCCTTTCACAGCCGGCAAGAATTAGCACGGATGCGCGTTGCTCCAAGCCGCACAACTTTTCATTTAGCTCGTCCATAACTTCATCGGACAGCGCATTTAGCTTCGATGGATTGTCCATGGTTATGACGGCGACCGAATCTTGTAGGGATAGGTTAACTGGCATTTCCCAGCTCCGCTCTATTTTTAACCCTCATCTCGATGGCCTGAATCTTTTTCTTGATAACCTCTTCGCTCATGGCGACATTTTCCCTTTTGAAATCGCTAAGGATACCGGAGATCATCTTCTCGTCGTCTGGATTCAGCAAATAGGTGAGAATTTTCCGCCGCACATAGCTTTTGAAGGCGGCGTCTTTGTAGCCCAACCTCCCTCCGGCCCACTGTGCCAAAATCTTATTCCGACGAGCGGTTTTGAAAAATTTTTCCTGGAGCAGCCTCATTAACTTTGTTTCGTATGACGATTTTCCAAAAGAAAACATAGGCGCCATAGAAACAACTCCTACCACCAGGCCCGGCCGCGAGCTTAGCGCATTTTTGAGCCGAAACAAAGCAGTTTTTTGTTGTCGAAGCCGTAATTAACGTAATTTTTACCACCGGTCGGCTAATGTTACCGAAAAGGGGATCGGTGGTGTTTATTTGGTTAATGTTTGGCGCAGTTTTGCTGATAATCAGCGTAAATGATTTCCTCTTCTTTCGCATAGAAAACGAATACACTTTGTTTTTGCTGGGCTTATATCTGTTGTCCTGCGCTTTTGGAATGTCTGGCCATAATTTTTTGAGCGCTCTGCAGGCTTTCGTTGCGATTTTTGCGATAAGCTGGATTTTCAATAGGCGCAATCTAATCGGCGGAGGCGATATAAAATTACTTTGTCCCCTGCTGTTGTTCTCGGAAAATAATGTGCCGGCGTTTTTGCTCGGCATCTCCATTAGCGGCATAGTGGCGTCGCTTTTCTACCTATTTTTGGGTCGACAAATCTTCTTCTTGCGCAGAAAAATGGTCGTTTCACTGTATGTTTTAAACAAAAATTCACATAAATCATTTTTCTTAAATATTGTTTTACTTTCGTTGAGTAGGATCGACAAGAGGATGGTGGCGCTAAAACGATGCATCACCAGCGCGATGAAGCAGGAAATACCCTACGGAATCGTATTATCGTGCGGTGGTTTTTGCGTGATGTTTGAGAGATTAGTTGGTTAGGTGGTAGTATGAAAGAAAAAACTAATACTCTTCCCATAACGGTATCGGCCGTTATAGCTCTTATAATTACCATTGTCTCCAGGCTTTTGTTCGGGCCGGGCGACGCTGCGTCGCCTAACCAGCAGGCAAAAAAAGAGTTGTCCATGCCGGACATTCCACTAATGGCTAAAGAAGTCAAAAGAGTCAAGGACGTTCAAGTGCTCACGGTCTCCAAGGACATCAAAAAGGATACTAGAATACAAATGGAAGATCTCGCCTGGAAGAAATGGCCCGAGGCGGCTTTGCAACCGTATTTTATAGCCAAAGACGAGCAGGGAGTCGCCCTGAACAACGGCACCGACTACGGTAATGCTATGAAAATGTGGGCCGCCAATGATATTCCGGCTGGAATTCCACTCACAATACGCATGTTGACCAACGACGATCCAGAGAAAAAAGCCGCAGAGGAGCGCAAAAAGAAAGAAGAGGCTCTCAAAAAAGAACAGGAAAAGAAATTGAAAGAGGAGCGCGAGCGCAAGGAAAGGGTAAACGTCATTAAAAAAGGAATGAGGGCCATAACCTTTCCAATAGACCAAAAGACCGCTAGCGCCTCCAGCATGATGGAGCCAAGCAATATCGTGGACGTCCTTATCATGGAGCAGAGAGGAGATAAAGTAAAAAGCCACAAATACGTAGCCATAAGAATATTGGCCATAGACGGCATCACCAAATTTGAAAAGAAAGAAGAAAAGTCGGAAAAAGAAGAGGGCGGATTACTCGGAAACATAAATCTCGGATCGGCGGTTGGAGGGCTGCTGCTGCCTAAGAACGTCACGCTTGAAGTTCGGGAAGAATTGGTGGACGTCATGCTGAAACAGCTGGGCAACGGCGGCGTTACTCTGTCAATACGCAATCAGGAAGAGGCCATTTCGGAAGAAGAAGCGGGCCTGGAAATCGCCGAAAGGGAAGATATGCTAACTCGGGACGCCGTCCTGCAACATATCATGAACATGAACAAACAAAGCGCGGCCAAAGCCATCATGTCCGCCAAGGAAGCCAAAGAAACGGAAGAAAAAGAGCTGGACATGCTCATAAGGAATATAAATTCTCTCAATGACAAGGGCTCCTCCGAGATTGCCGAAGCTTCCGGCGACGAGCCTAACGCAAAAGGCTCTGATAAGAAAGCGTCCCCAGAAAAAACGAAGAAAGTCCGGAATCCAAGAACCGGAAAAATCGAGTTTGTCAGCGGCAGAGTCACTGGAGAAGAAGAGCCTGAGAAAATATCCGTTAAGGTATACAGAAAATTAACCCCCCGTTCAGTAGACTTTGACGGTAGTGGCGAAAAGTTGGAACCTGGATCTGCGCTAGAAGGCGAAACCAAAGATACATCTTATGGTGGGTCAAAGGGCGCGCCGAAGTTATAGAGGGGCGTAAACGGACATAGTTTTGGTAACGGTTAGTAACGTTCGTGTGGATGTGGAGAACGTGGTATGAAGAATAGCAGTTTCGTAAGTTTGTTCTTGCTGATGGGTCTTGTTTTGATTGACAATGCCGACGCTGAATCGAAACGCCTAGAGAAAAACGTCAAAAATGAGCGGGCTTCTGAAAACAAGAAAGAAAACGCCGATGACAAAGACGCGGAAAAAGACGCTTCAAGTCCAGGAGCTGAGGGGAACCGTAGATCCGGCGGTAACGAGAAGATCATTGAGGTCAATTCCGTAAACTTTATTAAACTAAAAAGCAAGCCGCAGGAGATTTTTATCCCTAATCCGGAGGTGGCCGACGTCGATATGCTGAACGACAGTTCACTGTATCTGATGGGGTTGGCGCCTGGCGTTACGCCCCTCGTGGTGCACGGCAAAGGCGGCATCGTAATCGCTGATTATCGAATAAAAGTCACCTATCCGCTCAAAGCCATGAGGGAAGCCCTCGATAAGATGTATCCTGGCCTAGAAATCAGCATCGTCTCGGTGGACAACTCCATAATTCTAAAGGGAAAGGTTCCTTCTCCGGAAGTAGCTTTGGACGTGCAGGATATCATTAGCCGATTTGTCGATTCTGGGAAAATCATCAACAAATTATCCATCGAGACTGCAACGCAAGTCATGCTGAAGGTAAAAATAGCCGAGGTATCCAGAAATTTGACCAAAAGTCTCGGTATAAACTGGAGGGCGTTGTCCCACGGCAAAGATCTTAGCGGCCTAACCTATGGATTCACACACGGCGACGGCCAGGCCTTTCCGGTATTTGCCACAGAAGTTTCTGCGGTGCAGACGGCAGTTACGGAGCCGAGCGGCATTATGGGAAAGACGATTGCCGGAGGGCGTTGGCTGGTGCATGGCGGAATGTCCAACGGAATCTCAGCGCTTATAGAAGCGTTGGCCAGCGAGTCGTTCGCCTTAGTTCTAGCGGAACCAACTCTGATCGCACTGTCCGGGAAAACTGCCACGTTTAAATCCGGCGGCGAGCAAGGGTATGAGGTAAAGCAGTCGGGAACAGACTCCAACACAACCGAGTTTAAATCCTGGGGCACGTCCATCGAGTTTACGCCCATCGTCATATCGGAAGATCGCATCAACATTACCGTTAAGCCGGTAGTGAGCACGGTATCTTTCGAAAACGCAAAGTCCAACATACCGTCACTGACTACAAAGGAGGCCGAAACGACGGTGGAGCTCGGCAGCGGGCAAAGCCTGGCCATCGCCGGTTTGATACAAACGAACAAGAGTACTTCCGCCTACGAAACTCCATTTTTGGCAGACCTGCCGCTTGTGGGAAGCCTGTTTCGAAACTCGGACGTTAATATGACGGAAAAGGAGCTCGTCATAATCATAACGCCCTACATTGTAAAGCCTTCTTCCAAGCCGCTGAAAACGCCAGTGGACATGATTCCGAAAATGTACTCTCCTCTTGAGTCTATTCTTTCACGGAAATTTCACAAAAATATCAAGAGAGGGCGCAGAGCAAGCTTTGGAGGCTTTACGATTAATTAACTTTGGGGAAAAAAACATGCCAGAAACAATGAAATTGTGCGGCGCAGCGGCAATCGGACTTCTCCTCTGCGGCGGATGCGAAAAACAGTATCTACCGGATGACGGATATGTGCCAGAGGACAATGAAATAGACGCCAAGGAGCACAAATGTGTTCATTTTTTCCGCACGGGTCCGGATTTTAATTTTTTGGGAGGCACAGTGGCGAAAATGAACAGAGTTTTGAGAAATACCCGCAGTAAAGGCATTGGGAACATCGGCTTTATGTTGGTATCCAACAAACTCATTCCTTTGAAATTGCAAGAAAGAGCCAAAAAGCAAATCTATTTTTTAACTCGCAAAAACGGCTTTATGGACAGCAGGGTGGTTGATTCAGGAATTTGCGTTTACAAAGACGCCAAGATTGGAGTTCGCATAGATGTGCTGAAATATGAAGCAAAAGGACCCAACTGCGACGTATGGTCCGAATACATTGGAGATACTGATACCCATAAGCATCTGCCAAAGCTTGGAGCGTCAGAATCCTACAACCTCGTGGAAATGATAGCCAACAAAGCAGATTTGGTGGCGCCGAGAAAATACAAAGGAGCGGACGTCAAAACGTCCGTTGACGCCTTGGGCTCCTCCGGTGGCAGTAGCGGATCTAGCTCATCAAGCAGCAGCAGCAGTAGTAGTAGTAGTAGTAGCGCTGGCAGCAGTTATTAAATATGACGGGAGTTTATTATGGCAAACGCAAATACTGATCTACCTCATAATCTCATGGGCTTCGTCAATGATCCTGTATCAGAGCAGATCGTTTTAGATGTGATTAAAGATATGGGCATGGCCTACTCGGAAGCGAAGCAGGGAAAAGTTGCCGACGCGCTGGACTTTTTGAAAAATAGTAGAGCGCCAAAAGTCCTCATTGTGGATGTTTCCGATTCAGAACTGCCCCTAAGCGATATCACAAAAATCAAGGAGCATAGCGTCCCTAACATGAACATTGTGGTGGTTGGCAGTCGCAATGAAGTTGGATTATTCAGAGACCTAATGACGCTGGGCGTTTCCGACTATCTGGTAAAACCTTTGGGGCTAGGCCTCATGAAGCAGAGCGTTGAAGACGCTCTTAAGGGCAAGAAGTTTGTCGCTGAAAAAACTGGAAAAATGATACAAATTATCAGTTCCGTTGGAGGAGCTGGAGCCACGACAACCGCGGTAAACGTAGGCTGGTTATTGGCTAACCGCCATTTTAAGCGGACGCTTATCATGGATATGGATTTTTTCTATGGTACAGCCAATTTAATGCTAGACATTAGAGCCGAAAACGCATACCTGGACATTCTTGAATCTCCGGACAAAATCGACGATTACTTCGTAGAAACGATTTTGAAAAAATACGACAAGAGGTTGTACTATTTGGGAGGATTGGTGGATCTTGTGAGAGGCATTCGCGTTGATTTGGACGCCTTTGATGCTCTAATCGCCATGGTAAAAAAGCAATTCAATTATATTCTAGTCGACGCGCAGCGCGATATCTCGGAAACAAATCGAGCCGGCATGAACAAAGCCGATAGTTTTATCATCATGATCGAAATGAGCTTTACTTCGGCCCAAAACACAATGCGTTTGATAGATTTTTTAAATGCCACCCAAAGCGGCAAGAAAGTAATTTTAGTCGCCAACAAGGTTGGCCTCTCCAGAAGCGGAGCCTTAAGCGAAGAATCATTTGAAAGGGTAATTGATCGCAAAATCGATTACATTATGCCACTGGATGAACAAATTGCACTAGCCGCCGCCAACATAGGCCAACCGTTGACGCTATCCAATTGCCCCATGACAGACACTCTCGAATCCATTACCGATGATATTTTGGGTAAAAAAGACAACGCGCGCATCGAAGAAGCTATAATCAAAAAGAAGCAAACGAAAATGGACAAGGTCAAGGATACCTTCCTGAGCATTATAAGAAAGACGGAAAATTTTATAAAGACATAATCTGACGAGGCGTAAAAATGGCTGCTGATGATAGCTCTCAACAAACTCATAATCAGGAAGGGACTGAAGAATCCCCGCTACTGACCGTTTTCCGGAAAGAAGCGCATGAGACGATGCTCAATCGCATAAACCTGGCTTCGGCGTTTAAGCTGAGCCCACAGGAATTGCGCACCGAAATTGAGAAATTCGTCTTTGATTTCGCACAGGAAAGAAGAGCGCAAATCACCAAGCGCGAGCAAATAGGAATCGCCCGCGAATTGGTCGACGACATGATAGGGCTTGGTCCGCTGGAGATTCTACTGGAAGACGACACCATATCCGATATCGTCGTTAACGGTCCATATCAAATATACATCGAACAGCGCGGATTAATGCAGCTCGCTCCAGTTAAATTTAGAGACGACTCTCACCTGTTGCAGATAGCTCAAAGAATTGCCCACCGCGTGGGGAGGCGCGTTGATACTTCAAGCCCTCTTTGCGATGCTCGCTTGCCGGATGGCAGTCGCGTCAACATCGTGGCTCCTCCGATCGCGTTGGACGGCGCTTCCATTTCCATTCGTAAATTTTCGAAAAAAGCATTGGATTTGCACGCGTTGGCCAAGAATGGCGCCCTTACGGAAGAAATGGTTCGCGTTCTACAGATAGCGTCGACATGCGGACTAAATATCATAGTCTCTGGCGGCACTGGTTCAGGTAAAACGACTTTGCTGAACGCTCTGTCGCAACTTATCGATCAGCGAGAACGCATCGTAACCTGCGAAGACGCAGCGGAGCTGAAATTACAACAGCCGCACGTGGTTAGGCTGGAAAGTCGTCCTCCCAACATTGAAGGAAAGGGAGAAATTACTATTCGAGACTTGGTGAAAAACGCGCTGCGTATGCGCCCTGACCGCATCGTCATCGGAGAGGTGCGCGGATCCGAATGTATCGACATGCTACAGGCCATGAATACCGGCCATGACGGCTCCATGTCCACGATTCACGCCAACAAAGCACGAGAAGCGTTCATTCGTCTGGAAAATATGGTCGCTATGTCTGGATTTGACCTTCCGAGCGAGATTGTTAGAGCTCAAATTGCAGGCGCAGTCAATCTGGTGGTGCAGACGGAGCGTCTTCACGACGGATCTAGAAAGCTTACTGAAATTGTTGAGGTAAAAGGCCTCAATGAAAGGGGAGATATCGATTTCCATCATCTGTTTAAGTTTGTACCGATGGGAGAGACCCCGGATCATAAAGTTTTTGGAAGATTCGACGCCGGAACAGACCGGCCAATGTTTCTGGAAAAGGCCATTACCTACGGATTGGACAAAGAATTGTTGAGCATCATGAAAGACGCAATGGAAAAAAGCGCTGAGGAACATACAGAAAATGCAACAAATTATAGATAACGCATTGGTCTTCGTACTCTCGTTTGTCAGTTTTTTTATTGTCTATAGGAAAATTAGCAAACCAATAGTGGTCGAGGACGACGAAAAATCCAAAAAGCTTGAAGCTCGCATCAAGGCGTTGTCCAAACAGCAGGATGAGTTGCTGGAAACGGTTGACAATCGTGTTTCCACTTTTATGCAGGCAGAAATGACGGAATTCGGCAATAGTTTCGAATCAGGGCAACAATTTATTGACCGCATAAAGATCATAATGAAAAAAGCCGGCATCGTGGAGGTAAACGTCAAGACTTTCATTGCCATGTGCTTCGTCGGCGGCATTATATTCTCGGCCGGCATAGTGCATTTTAACTTTTTAAACCCGCTCACCGGCGTTCCCATAGGCATGTGCGTGGGAATCTATTTGGTTTATACGTTGTTGGCGGCTCAGGCAAACAAGAAAAAAACTGAATTTCTTAAGCAGTTTCCGGACGCCATTGATATGATGATTAGAGGCGTTAAGGCTGGTTTGAATATAGCTCGCATAGTGAAACTCGTAAGCATGGAAGCAAAAGATCCCATTGCGTCCGAGTACAAGACCATCAGCCAAAAATTTGATCTCGGCATAGAGCCTGAAAAAGTATTATTGGACGCCGCCGATAAAATCGATATAGAAGAATTCCGATTTCTTGTTGTGGCGCTTATTCTGCAAATGGAAAACGGCGGCGTTCTGGCAGAAATTTTGCAAAATCTGTCCGGCATAATCCGAAAAAGACTGGAACTGGATCTAAAGCTAAAGGCAATGTCCGCGGAAGCTAGAATGTCGGCCATAGTCATAAGCGTATTGCCATTCGTGTTTGCCGGCATCATGGCCGTAGTTAACCCTAATCACTTGAAGGAGTTTGTAACTCCAGGAACCGGCCAGACATTGCTGAAAGTAGCCATTACATTGTTTAGCATAGGGACGTTCATGATGATTAAGGCTACAAAAATAAAGGTGTAGTATGCAGTACATTTTGACAGACATAGTTTCTTTCGTTGTGGCTTTTGTGGTTCTATTGTACATAAGAGACTTTGCGACAAGAGTATCGATCCAAATTATTAGCGACTACAAACTCTCCAAAAGAAAGAAACAAGTATACGTTACTAGCCGGAGTGCTGACGAAGAAACCGGCGACTTGGGACTAAGTCATAGCGGACCATCGTTTAACACCAACGGTATATTGCATTTTATCGCCGCAAAAAACAAAGATTTAATAGGTGAAATGCAGGAACTTCTGCTGAAAGCCGGCATACGCAACAGAAATGCTCTGGAAGAATTCATGAAATCGAAAACCATATCAGCAATAGCCATATTCTTCTCGATATTAGTCCTCTTAACCACCAATGACTTTGATGTTCCAGTTGCACTTAGTTTTGTCATTAGCTTGCTGTGCGCTGTATTGGGTGGACATAAATTGACCAACATGAATTTGCAAATGTTGGCTAATCGCAGAAAAGAAGCCATAGAACACGGCGTTCCAGACCTAATAGATTTATTGGTCATCTGTACCGAATCCGGACTGGATCTTAACCGTGCCATCAGAAGAATAGCTCGAGAATTGAGGACTTCAAATTCATTGTTGGCAGACGAACTTAGCTTAACGGCCATAGAGCTGGAAATGATTCCGGATCACCGTCAGGTTTTCGAAAATTTGGAAAACAGAACAGATTGCTTGGAAATTAAAACCATATCCAAGACTCTCAGCCAATCCATAGAGTATGGATCATCGCTTTCAACCTCTCTTAGAGATTTAGCCTTGGAATCCAGACAAAGACGAATGCTAGAAGCAGAGGCTAGAGCAGCGCAGGCTCCAACGTTGCTGACTCTGCCAATGATGTTTTTCATCATGCCGTGCCTCTTCATCGTCATGCTCGGTCCGGTCATCGTCGGCATGATCAAATCCTTCGGCAACTGATAATTTGTGACAACGTCACGCCGCATTCAACGCAGCTTCTAATTCTTGCTTTGCCGATTGTTCATCGATTTTAGCCACAGCCGCATATTCTTTCATCAGACGGCTCATGGCTTCCTGATATATTTGGTGCTCGCTGTACGAATGTTCCGGCTGATTTGTGTTGCGATGAAGATCACGCACCACCTGGGCAATTGAAATAGGATCTCCGGTATTTATTTTCATCTCATATTCTTGCGCTCTTCGGCTCCACATCATTTTTTTTACGCGAGTTGGAGTACGCAGACGTTTAATGGCTTCCTGCATGTCTTCCTTTGAGCTCAATTTACGCACTTTTGAGCTGGTGGATTTGTTTAGAGGCAATCTTAGAATCATCTTGTCTTTTTCAAATGAAATAACCACAAGTTTCACGTGAACTCCGCCAATATCTTGGGTTTCTATTCCGTTCACTACGCCGACGCCGTGCGCTGGATACACCACAAGCTCACCTTTTTTGAAGCTCAATTCGCCCATGCCCTTCTCCAAAACAGAGTACGCATTATAGCACTTTTTTGTCCTTTTGAAAACTGGTTGTTTTGAGAAAATCTTCTGTTTTTAATTTCAGCACAGGTGGTCGGGGCGAGAGGATTTGAACCTCCGGCATCTTGCTCCCAAAGCAAGCGCGCTACCAGACTGCGCCACACCCCGGCAATGTATTATCTACATTAATAACTATAATATTTCAATATTTATGGTGTAGAAGCTGGTGGCGCAAAATTGTGTATAAGTGGTTAATGGGGCAACCAAGTAAAGTTAACCATTTGTTAATATGTTGCATAATTGTGGCCAGGATATTTTTTGCAGCTGCATAATTTTGTTAACAAATTGTTAATGTATTCATCGAAACGCCGCCAGACGATAGATACAAACAGGCTGGCATATACTTATCAACAGATTACCGATACGGACTAGAAAAGATAAACGACTTGCATCTCAGGACCATTGTACTTATATTGTGGCGCGTGGGCAATTAGCTCAGTTGGTAGAGCATCTGACTTTTAATCAGGTGGTCGCAGGTTCGAATCCTGCATTGCCCACCAGCTGGAATTTCAAACAAACAGTAAAACGCAAAGAAATAGAAGCGGACGATTACTTCCTGCTCTCTAGGATTTTCTTGATCTTCCTGAATTTTGTGGCCAACAAGCTTCCGGAAGTTTTTAGCAGATACTTGTCTATGCCGCCGCTTTTCTCGACAGATCTTATGGCAGCAGCAGATACTCTCGCTTTTATGCACATGCCGAGAATGTCGCTGGTAAACGACACGATCTGCAAATTCGGTAAAAACCTGCGTTTTGTCTTGTTATTGGCGTGGCTCACTCTATTGCCGCACACGGCAGCTTTTCCAGACAGAGAACAAACCCTAGACATCGCGAAACTTTCAATTGAAAATGTGCAATCCTAGCGCAGAGACAATGCGCATGTCAACCGCAGTTTTATTCATTTTATGGCGCATACAGGGCCATTTAATTCTGTGTGATAATTTTGATGGAGCGTTTATGGAATCGTGAGCATTCGAAGCGCAGATCTGTTACCGATTTACGCAACTTGCGCGCGAGAGCAACGGACAAATTCCGCAATG
>JAITRM010000001.1 GCA_031288395.1 Holosporaceae bacterium
CCGATACCAAATGTAATAGAAGTGACCTATGCGCGCAAAAAAAATCATAAATTTACCAAAAATTATAAATGCTATCCGGTGGATGGGTTGGATAAAGCAAACAATCCTATGAAATCAGACTTCTTCCTTGGGTTCTGTGGAATGTTATAAATTATGAGGCGCAGGGCTATAATTTCATTTCCACGGCTTTTCGCAGAAGGGACGCTGCGTTGTCGTTCATCTGAAGCGCTGAAATAAGATGAACTTTTTTCTCGAATTTCCTCTCAAATTTTTTTTTCAATTTCTCCGCCTCTTTGGGATCTAGAGAATCAGCCTTATTCAGCGCAATTATCTCGGGTTTTTGGCTCAAATCTTGCCGATACATGGCCAATTCTTGCCGGATGGTCTCATAGGCCTGGAAAATATCCTCCTGGGTTATGTCGATCATGTGGATGAGTACGCTGCAGCGCTCCAGATGCGCCAGAAAACCGTCCCCAAGGCCACGTCCTCGGTGAGCCCCTTCGATCAAGCCGGGAATATCAGCCAAAATGAATTCATGGGAGTCGATGCGGACCACTCCCAACTGCGGAATCAAGGTCGTAAACGGGTAATCTGCGATTTTAGGTTTTGCTCTGGTCGTTAAGGACAAAAACGTCGATTTTCCAGCGTTGGGAAGGCCGACTAATCCAACGTCCGCTATCATTTTCAGCTGTAACCAAATCCAGAGTTCTTCCCCGGACGTTCCTTTGTCTGCGCGACGCGGCGCTTGATTTACCGAGGATTTAAATTTGTTGTTACCGCGGCCGCCAGCTCCTCCTTTGGCAATCAGAACGCGCTGGCCGTCTTCGACGACGTCCGCCAGCGTTACGCTTCCGCTTTCATCTAAAATTTCAGTTCCTACGGGAACTTTTAATGCCAAATCTTCGCCATTGGCGCCGTAGCGATTGCCGCCGCCGCCGTTTTCCCCTCGTCCGCTCTTGAAATGCTGTTGATATCGATAGTCGATCAACGTGTTAAGGCGATTGGTTCCCTCCAGGTAGATATCCCCACCTTTGCCGCCGTCTCCGCCGTCTGGGCCTCCGTATTCCACAAACTTTTCCCGACGAAAACTTAGGCAGCCATTACCTCCATCACCGGCCTTAACGAAAACCTTCGCTCTGTCCAGAAATTTCACGATCATCGTCCCCAAGTGGCGGAGCGAGGTCCTCCTATTGCATTATTTTTGCCAATGACGCCAACAGCAGAAGCGCAACGATATTGGCGATTTTTATCATCGGGTTGATGGCTGGTCCGGCGGTATCCTTATAGGGATCCCCTACGGTATCGCCGGTAACCGCCGCCTTGTGAGCCTCGGATCCCTTTCCGCCGCAATTGCCGTTTTCGATATATTTTTTGGCGTTATCCCAGGCTCCGCCGCCGGAAGTCATGGAAATTGCCAGGAAAATACCGGTCAAAATCGTGCCCAAAAGCATGGCGCCGACTCCCTTAAGCCCCGCTTCATGTCCTCCGAGAATTCCGATTACCAGATACAGAATAACGGGAGCCAAAACCGGCAGCAAAGAGGGAACAATCATCTCCCGAATTGCAGATTTGGTGAGTATATCCACCGCAGCTTTATAATCCGGCTTAGCTTTGCCGGCCATGATACCCTTTATGGTCCTGAACTGCCGCCTTACCTCCACTACGATGGCTCCGCCGGCTCTTCCAACGGCCATCATACCGCGAGCCCCGAACAGATAAGGCAGTAGACCGCCCACAAATAGCCCCACGACCACATATGGGTCGCCCAAATCGAAACGAACGGATAGGTTCGGGAAATAGTGAGTTAAATCCTGCGTATAGGCGGAAAATAGCACCAACGAGGCTAGTCCAGCCGATCCAATGGCATAACCTTTGGTGACCGCTTTGGTGGTATTGCCCACCGCGTCTAACTTATCAGTGACTTCGCGTATTTTATCCGGAAGTCCTGACATTTCCGCAATGCCTCCGGCGTTGTCCGTAATGGGGCCATAGGCGTCCAGGGTGACTATTATGCCGGCCAGAGCAAGCATAGACGTGGCCGCAATGGCTATTCCGTATAATCCAGCCTGCAGATAGGAGGCCAAAATACCGGCGCAGATGATGATCACCGGAATCGCCGTAGATTCCATAGAAACGGCCAACCCTTGAATAACGTTGGTTCCATGTCCCGTTTCGGAAGCGTGGGCGATGCTTATGACAGGTCGATAGGCATAGGACGTATAGTATTCCGTAACGCAGACCAGTAAAAGCGTGATGGCAAGGCCAATTATGGCGCAGGCCATTATTCCACATCCGGAAAACGTCTCCGCACTGCCGTTTATTTTGAAGACCGTGCTGAATTCGAACATTTTTTGGGAAACGATATACATCAGCACCAGAGAAAACCCTACGGTCGCCAGCAACCCTTTATAGAGGGCATGCATTACGTTCTGGCTACTTCCCAATTTTACGAAGAAAGTTCCTAGAATCGAACCGATAATGCAAGTGCCTGATATGACAAGCGGATACATCATCAGAAGATCCCTGGTGGCGTCCGTAAAAAATATGCCGGCTAAAACCATGGTTGCCGAGATGGTGACGATGTAGGTTTCAAAAAGATCGGCTGCCATGCCGGCGCAATCTCCGACGTTGTCTCCGACGTTGTCGGCGATCACGGCGGGGTTTCTCGGATCATCTTCGGGAATACCAGCTTCCACTTTGCCAACCAAATCTGCGCCTACGTCGGCGCCTTTGGTGAAGATTCCTCCACCCAAACGAGCAAATATCGAGATGAGAGAAGCTCCAAAGCTCATGGCAATCAACGATTCAGAGATGAGCTTGACGTCGCTTATGAAGACTTTCAGATAGAAAAAGTACAGAGAAATTCCCAGTAACCCAAGTCCGACCACTAAAAATCCTGTGATGGCGCCTGATTTGTAGGCCACCGACAGCGCCTGATTAATGCCTCCCCTAGCCGCTTCGGCGGTGCGCACATTCGCTCTCACGGAAATGTTCATTCCGATATATCCGGCAATTCCGGATAGCAGCGCTCCGAGAACGAATCCTAGAGCCGAATACGCGTCCATGAACGACCACACCAGCGCTGCCATGATGGCGCCGACGGCAGCCACCGTCTTGTATTGTCTGTTCATATAGGCGGACGCCCCTTCCTGGATTGCCGCAGCTATTTCCTGCATTTTGGCATTTCCCGGATTGAGTTTTAGCATATAATTCGCGTTTATGGCTCCGTATACAAGCGCTAAAGCGCCGGACATAACAACTGTCAATTCCCAGTATTCCATGAAAACATCTCCACAAAAACCGACTACACTCTATCATAATCAAAAGAAAATATCAAATTTGAAACAATATTTTTCCCGTTGATTTTTTTGCGTTGGCTAGTTCGCACCATATTTCAGGGACAATGGAAAAAGTTTGACGGAATCCGAGATTCCGAGCTTTTCAGCGTCGCTTTTTTGCAACAGATCCAGAGGAATCGCACCGTTCGTGTAAAAAAATGGCAAAAACTCATGAATTGGAAGTCTATGTTGCTTTAGAATCGGCAGCAAGTTTCTCGAGTGGTAAATATGAACTGGACCATAACTCAAATAGCGTCGGTGGTTCTGTGCGCCGTTGGATCGGGCATGGTTTTTTCGTCCTTTGGCCACACGCCAATCTTAGGCTATATCATCGCCGGCATTTTGCTGGGACCGTCGGGCGTTAAATTTATAGTAGATCGCGCGGTAGTAGAAGTATTTGCCGAAATGGGCATTCTATTTCTGCTTTTTACCATTGGCCTTGGTCTTTCATTTGAAAAAGTAAAAAATATTTGGAAAACGTCCCTGACTGCCACTTTGCTCTCCGCAATTTTTATATACGCGCTTGTGATCGTGGCCGCAGGCTTTTTGGATCTGTCCCATAGTCGCGTCATTTTGATAACGTTTTGCGTGACTTTGTCCTCCACCGCCGTTACGGTTAAGTCGCTGGAAAATTTGAGAGAGCGGGACGAGGGCGTAGAGTCAAGCTCATTCGGGATACTAATTGCCCAGGATTTGGTTTCCCTGCTCATGGTGTTGCTAATAAACTTTTTAGGCGCGTCGTCGGAGATCGATTATCAAACCCAAAGAATCGTCGCCGTTCTGTTGTTCGCCGTAGGGTTGATTTTCTACTTTAGCCGGTACCACAGATATATCCATAAGGTTACCGACTTCATAAAGAAACACGACAACATGCTGGCGCTGACGATATTTGGATTCTGTCTAGGATTTGCGGTTTTTGCAGAAATTGCAGGACTTTCGGCCCCGTTCGGTGCATTTATAGCCGGCTTAATTCTCGGCAACTCCAACATGCGTGATAAAGCTAAGAGTATTTCCTCGCCCATTGAAGAAATTTTGCTGATGACGTTTTTTCTCAGCGTCGGATTATTGGTGGACCTGAGCTTTATCTGGAACAATTTCCTATTGATCTTAACGTCGTTGATTTTCGTTACCTTCGGTAAAACTGTGATAAATATTTTTGTGTTAAGATTTTGCCGATTCCCGCTGAAAGAATCGTTTGTCATCAGCGTGTTGTTGGCGAACATAGGCGAGTTTTCCTTCATGTTGACCTACGCCGCCAATAAAATTGGTCTTGTGAACGAGTACGGGATAAAATTCCTTATTAGCCTAACGGCATTGAGCCTGTTGTTGAGCCCGTTTTGGTTGATTTTCGCAGAGCGGTGCAGGACTCTTGCGGAAAATGCGAACGTCATTTCTTCGTGGGAATTTTTTCAGCTGGTTGGAGGGCGAGAGATCCGCGGAATACAGCATATTACCGCTACAATGATTGACTTTTTCAAATATTCTTTTGGAATGATATCCGAAAAAGCACTGGAACTGTTCAACAGACTTAAAAACAAGACAAAAAAATGAACCTGGACTGGTATCGGGCGAACAAAATCTCATTGGATTACAGCGTTGGCATTGACGAAGTGGGAAGGGGCCCGCTCGCTGGTCCGGTCGTTGCGGCCGCCGTGTGGATAAGCTCAAAACTGGCGATGCAGCTGGAGAAGGATGGGAAATTAATCATTCGCGATTCCAAAAAGATGACTCCATTACAAAGAAGAAAAGTCGTAGATTGGATGCGGCAGCAACCTCGGGAACTGCTGCGCTACGCAATTGATCAGGCGAGCGTTGAAGAAGTCGATCGACTGAACATACTAAACGCCGCACTGCTGGCCATGGAACGAGCCCATGATTTACTCGAGCTTCGCGAAAAATACGCCCTGGTGGACGGCAACAGGGCCCCAGATTTAAAAAACACCGAAGTGAGGACGGTGATAAAGGGAGACGATAAAGTCTTGTCCGTATCTCTGGCCTCCATCATTGCAAAAGAGCATCGAGACGCCCTGATGCGCCAGCTAGCCGCGGAATATCCACATTACGGATGGGAGACCAACGTAGGCTATGGCTCGCGGCAGCATCTTCAGGCAATTTCAATGCATGGAATCACTCCCCATCACAGAAAAACCTTCTGCAGAACAAGATGAATCGCATTTATGTACAAAATTCTAAAAAGTGACTTTTACGTAGTTAAGTGAGATAGGGTTAACGCCCTCGTCTTTAGACGAACACTTTAGTATTATGATGAGTATGAAGTATAAAAAAGGTTCGCATAGTCTGTATGACCTGAAGTATCACATAGTATTCTGTACGAAATACAGGTACAGAGTATTAACCGTGGCTGTAGCGACAAGAGTGAGAGAATTAATTTGAGAGGTTTGTGCTTCTAACTACGTAGATATAGTAAGCGGCGGTTTAAGTCCAGATCATGTTCATCTGCTGATTTCAGTCCCTGCGAGTATGTCAGTGTCCAGAATAATCCAATATATAAAGGGCAAAAGCAGCAGGAAACTGCAGCAAGAATTTGAATCGCTGCGCAAGAGATATTGGGGACAGCATCTTTGGGCGAGAGGATATTTTGCGGTTACTGTAGGAAATGTGAATACGGAAGATGTTCAAAAGTATATAGAAGAGCAGGAAACTCACCACAAAACTGACGATTTTAGAATATCTGAATTCTAGAGTTCACTCTCATAATCCGCTTTGCAAGCGTATACCAAACTATCGGCTTTAGCCGGTAGTGGTTGATGGAAATGCACTTTTTGGCTGATTTTTGAGAAAAATCTCGATTCCTACCATACAAAAAATATCTCAATGCTCTTAGGTTCTGTTAGCGAGATCTAGGAAATTTTGGGAAAGTAGTGTAAACTTAACAAGTATTCAAAAATGAGGTTTATACAACGATGGTTAACAACATGCCCGAAGAAGCGTTTCAAAAAATTTATGGTTTTTTGGTCACAATTCCCGGAATTCACGCAAAAAATGAGTCCGAAATCC
>JAITRM010000006.1 GCA_031288395.1 Holosporaceae bacterium
TCAAAAGACTTGGAAGTCCCTGAAAACATTGACATTTTTCTGCTGCCGCCCTACTCGCCGGAGTTGAATCCGGTGGAAAGATTCTGGCGCTACCTCAAGCAAAATGTCTTGCATAACAAGCTGTTCGATTCTCTGGAAGAGATAGAAGAGTCCCTGCAAACTTTCCTCGATTGCCTACAAGACTCCACAATTGCCCAATTGTGCAATAATAATTATTTGGATATTTAACAATGAGGATTGGTATAAGCTACAATCCCAGCATTTGCCAGCCGGGATTTTCCACATAGTTCTTGATGTTTGCAAGGAATTCAGACGCTTTTTTGGTGTCGGAAATTCTGTGATCGTAGGATAGAGAGATGTAGAGCATTGGTTTTATTTCCACTCCGCTGTCCGTGGCGATTGGCCTATTGTGCATTTTATGAACGCTCAGGGTGGCGACCTGCGGTGGAGTTAGGAGATCCGTTCCGATGAGAGAGCCGTAAATTCCAGCATTCACCACCGTAAAAGTACCTCCGGAAACTTCTTCCAACGTCAGTGTCCCCTCGATTGCTCTCCTGGACAAAGAAATCA
The DNA here is from genome assembly GCA_031288395.1 of Holosporaceae bacterium. Classification (GTDB taxonomy): domain Bacteria; phylum Pseudomonadota; class Alphaproteobacteria; order UBA3830; family UBA3830; genus JAIRZM01. The sequence goes on from JAITRM010000006.1 coordinate 571, forward strand.
TTGACCTTTCAATTTCCGCAATGGAGAGCGAATCGGCTTGTCTTATAACCGGAGCGGCGATGCCATCGTTGCCGCAGGTTATGATTGATATGTCGAAATTATTTTTATATACGATTTCATCTCCGCGGATGTGAGCATTGAAAACACGGTATTGTTTCAAGGCTGATATGCAGGCTGATACGAAGAATGGCGTAAATCCCAAACGGGTGTTGTGCTTCTGAGAGAAGGCTTTTCCAAAAGTTTTTTCCAAAGATAGAATCGCGCTCATATCTACTTCATTGGAGACGGTTGAAATCACCGATGCGTCATAGGAATCCTTCATTTTTTCCGAGATACGGCGCCGCAGCGGGTCGAGTGGTTCGTTGCTGTCATCCGGAGACGCAAAATATTGCGGTTTGTTCCAGTTGTCAGCGTACATTTCCGGCGATTGATCCGGATCCGTTTTGATTAACTTTCTCACGATTTCGGTCTGAGCATCCAGGTTGTTCTCTAATTTTACCGTTTTTTCCAGAATTGCGTCTTCTTCCCGTTCTATTTCGTTCTCCACTTTTTTCAATGTCAACTCAGCCCTTTTCCCTGCTTGATCCACAAGTTTATCTCCAAATTTTTCGGCCTTTCTTAGGATGGTCTCTTCTCGCTGTTTTATTTCTTTTTCGACATCTTCTAAAGTTTTTTCCGTCAATTTTTTTATGTGATCCAGGCGGGAATTTATATCGACTTCCACCTCTCGGCTAATTTCACTGATGGAACGTTTCATTTGCAGCTCCATTTCCTTGACGGTGGATTCTAAAGTCAAGTTAACCGTGCTTTTAATCTCCGAGCGCATGGCTTTCAGTATTTCTTCCCGAAACAACTCTGCTTCGCGGGTCGCCAGCTCCGTTGCCGATTCGACTATTTCCTCCGCCTGAACAGAAGAGCGTTTTTTCGCATGATTTATTATATTTCTGACTATGCTTTCCGATTCTTTAACGGCATGCTTTTGGGCCGAATGAATTATGTCTTTTTTGATCGCTTTTGCCTCCAATTTCGATTCCCGCAGTGTTTCTTCTATAATTTCCTTTGACAACAGTTCAGCTTCCCGTTGAGCTTTTTCCCGAGCTTTGGCTATGGCCTCGTTTAGCGCCTCTTTCGCTTTTTCTCTCGCTTCAATTTCAGCTTTTTTGAGAATTTCTTCCCGAATTTTTTCCGCTTCCAGCTTGGCGTTTCCTCTAGCCTCCTCCATGAGCTGCGCCCTAGTATTTTCCGCCTCCAATAGCGAACCTTGTATGATCTTCTGGTGCATCTCGGCGGCATCTTTGGCCGCTTTTTCCTCATATTCTCGCAGAATTTTCGCTTTCATCTCTTCCGCTTGTCGCTGCGCCTGCTTTAGCGCCTCTTCCAGTATCTGCTCCTTTAATTTTCTAGCTTCCTCTTTCGCTTTAGTTTCCGCTTCCCTGATGACGCTTTTAAATTTTTCCTCCGCGCGCTCGGTGATCTCGTCGGCTATTTTTTCTTCCAGAGCAATTTCATCTTCGATAATCTCATTCTCAGCTCTCTCTATGGCTCCCAATTCTCGAATATTCTCGCTTATCTCATTTTCTAGCGGAACAGAAAGAGAATATTTCTGACTGTTTTTTGCCAGTTCAGCATCTTGTTTCACTTGATCTTCGAGAATTTGAGCTTCTATCTCTCGTGATTCTTCCAGTGTTTCCTCAAGCATTTGCAGCCGTTTAAGGTCAGATAGATCCGCGTTCAAATCTGTTTCAATGATGGCTATCTTCGTTCCCGGAGGAATGGTTTCGCCTTCTTTAACAAGTATCTTGGCCAAAATGCAGTCGTAGCTGGACGTAACGCCGCAGGCAATGGATGCGGTTTCCGCATCGGCTATAATTTCATTTTTGGAAATTTTGTCTCCAATTTTTTTATACCAGGATGAAAGCGTTACCTCATCGGAAGATTCATCGAAATTTGGAACAATTATATCTATGCGCATTGCCAGCTATCCCAACTTATAATAATGACTAGTGACAATTAAACGATAAAAAAGTTGTTTTTTTGTTAATTTTAAAAATTTTCAGTGGAAATTTTATTTTCCTAGTACGTGAACCAAACTCCCAAGAACGTGCTCCAGCACGGAGCAGACCATGGTGCCCGTGGAGGGACTCGAACCCACACACCCTTACGAGTAACAGATTTTAAGTCTGTCGCGTCTACCATTCCGCCACACGGGCTACTACTGTCGGACCTTCAGTATAGCAAATGG
>JAITRM010000015.1 GCA_031288395.1 Holosporaceae bacterium
ATAGTCAACTTCTGGGAATTCTGCAACACAAGTTCCAATTCCTGCATATCTGAGGGAAGATCTGCTTCAAAATGCATAGGTTTGCCGGATCTTGGATGCGAAAATTCTAGAAAGTACGCGTGCAGCGCCTGCCTCGGGAAATTGTTCACATAATGAGCGATTTCTTTGGGAATAGAGTAATTTTTCGCCCTATAGAGCGAATCTCCGATCAGCGAGTGCCCCAGATGGGACATATGCACTCGAATCTGATGCGTGCGCCCCGTTTTCAATTCACATTCGACTTTGGAAGCAATCCCGGAGAAAGTTTCGAGAGTTCTATAGAGCGTGACCGCCGCTTTGCCGCCATCTCTGGAAACGCACATTTTCAGTCTATTGTTCCCATCGCGGGAGATCAAGGTTTCGATTTTTCCCCGAGGGAGTCGCAGAATTGCATAACAGAAACAGAGATATTTCCTGGCTATCGAATGCGTCGTGAATTGCCTGGCCAACTCGGCGTGGGCAAAATCATTTTTTGCCACCACAAGTATTCCGCTAGTATCCTTGTCAAGACGATGCACTATTCCCGGACGAGATTCGTCGCTTCCGCTCGAAAGCGATTGCCCACAGTGGTGCGCTAGCCCGTTTACCAGCGTACGGCTATAATTTCCAGCTCCTGGATGCACGACAACTCCGGCCGGTTTATCGATAATCAGCAGATCCTCATCCTCATATAGTATGGAAAACGTCACGGTCGCATCGGGAGCCAAATCCGGCTTCGGAACGGAAAGAGTATCTTCACAGGAGACTCTGTCGCCGCGTTTAAGGCGATAATTTGAGTCCCGCGATTCTTTGCCGTTGACTTGTACGCATCCGGAAGATATCAGAAGCTGAACTTTGTTGCGCGATATGGAGCCGATTTCGGAAGTTAAAAACTTATCGAGGCGGTCTTCGCTTGAACCTTCAGTAACCAGAAACTCTAGGATGGCTTTTTCTCTCTCGTTGAGCGAAATCTACCGCGACGAATGGCGTTAATTATTTTCACATCTTCTGAAGTTGGCATTTTGGATTTTTTAGACCGAGCAATAACGGCTGCTTTTTTCTGTTTTACGATTTTTTTGCCATCCAGAATCTTTTTTATATCTTCGCCGCTTAGGGTCTCGTGCTCCAACAGGTTTTCCGCCAGCAGTTCCAGTTCTTTTCGGTGGTTTTTTAAAATTTTTTGCGCTCTGTCGTAGGTTCTGTCTATGATAGAGCGTATTTCCTCGTCTATTATCTGGGCGGTTATATCGGAAATATTTTTGCTGGTGCCGGATGAATGCCCCAGAAATATTTCCTGGGCGCCTTCGACGTAAGACAAAAAGCCCAGCTTGTCGCTCATGCCCCACTCTACTACCATTAGACGAGCAATTTTTGTCGCCTGATTTATGTCTGACGATGCCCCGGTGGTGATTTTCTCTTTACCGAAGATCATTTCTTCCGCTATCCTCCCCCCGGCTGCAACGGACAAATCTGCCTCCAGCTTTACCCGAGAAACGGAGACTCTGTCTTTTTCCGGCAACCGCAGCACCATTCCCAGCGCTCGACCGCGAGGAATGATGGTTGCTTTATGTATCGGATCTGACTCCGGAATACTTAGGGACACAACGGCGTGTCCGGCTTCGTGGTAGGCGGTTAGTTCCCGCTCTTCTTCCGTCATTACCATGGAACGGCGTTCCGCCCCCATCATCACCTTATCTTTAGCCTCTTCTAGTTCATCCATGCCAACGACGCGCTTGCCCCTTCTCGCCGCTAGTAGAGCGGCTTCATTGACTAAATTAGCAAGATCCGCTCCAGAAAACCCAGGCGTGCCGCGAGCGATCACCGTTGGATCGACGTCGGCGGACATTGGAACTTTTTTGAGGTGAACCCGCAGGATTTTGCCTCTTCCATTTATGTCCGGAGCTGGAACTATCACCTGTCTGTCGAACCTTCCGGGACGCAACAGAGCTGGATCCAGTACGTCTGGCCTATTGGTGGCGGAAATGATTATAACGCCGTTATTTTCCTCGAATCCATCCATTTCCACCAGGAGCTGGTTGAGGGTTTGCTCCCGCTCGTCGTTTCCGCCTCCCAGACCGAAGCCGCGATGACGTCCAACGGCGTCTATTTCATCGATGAACACAATGCACGGAGCATGCTTTTTCCCCTGTTCAAACATGTCGCGCACGCGGCTAGCTCCAACGCCCACGAACATCTCAACGAATTCTGATCCAGAAATGCTAAAAAATGGAACGCCTGCTTCTCCGGCAATGGCTCTGGCCAACAGGGTTTTTCCAGTTCCCGGAGGCCCGACCAACAGCACGCCCTTAGGTATTTTTCCGCCCAATCTTATGAACTTGTTCGGATCTTTCAAAAAATCCACTATCTCTTCCAGCTCGCTTTTGGCCTCGTCTATGCCGGCAACGTCATTGAACGTGATATTTCCAGCCTGCTTATTTAAAAGCCTGGCCTTTGATTTTCCAAAGCCGAGAGCTCGATTTCCTCCGGCCTGCATTTGGCGTAACGCAAAAAACCAGATGCCACCAAGAATTAAAAGAGGTAACCAACTGAGAAACAAGTGGAACAAAGAAGAATGCTCATCGCCAGGAATGGCCGAAATTTTCACATTTTTCGTCAGAAGGCGGCTGACTAGTTCAGGATCTCGTGGATCATAGGTGGAAAATATTTTGCCGTCCGACCTTATCCCCTCGATGGTTAGGCCACGGATTACAACAGCCGACACCCTTCCATTGTCCACATCTGACAAAAAATCGGAATAGGAAATGCTGGAAACGCTTTCTTTTGAAACATTGAGAGCATGGAATAGGATCAGCAGGAAACATCCCACTGCTATCCAAATTGTCAGATTTTTATAGTTCTTCTTCATTATTTCTCTCCAGGAAGATCATAAGAATACGTCAAATAGATTCATCTTATTAACAAAACCATCACTTCCGGATGGTAAATCGACGGAACCGCGCTCTATTCTATGATTTTGCGACAGGCAAGGCAATCTAATTTCTCGGAACACCAAAATCTCGTGTTTTTTGATCTTCAATAGACATCTTCCCAGCGTATTTATTTTCCCATCGAGAATTTTAGCCAGGAGATCAGCATTAATCACAGTTGCATATTTTTTGCCTCCCACGTTCCAAATGACTCTTCTCAAAATTTCCATCCTAGTCGCTCTTTCCTCCATTAAAAATTGATCCCGTTGGATGATTGCGTGACCGCATTGCAAAAACTCGCAGAACGTCCTCAAAAAGACCACCGCTTTCATTTCGACGGCGTTGCGCATTTTTCCCAATCGCATTATCTCATGGGAAAGTTCGGACGTTTTTTCCACGCTGTAGGAGGCGATTTTTTTTCGCCATAGGATGCGCTGAAACGTCTCGTCATCGTTCATGGGATCGTCCTTCCACGCCATCTTTCTATTGCGCAGAAAATTTTTGAGACAATCCCGCCTAAAGTACAGCAGGGGGCGTAGCAGCTTTACATTGTCCGCCAGCGAACGAATCCTACTTATCCCGGCCAACCCAACTTTCGAACTTCCATGACTTTCTCGCATGGCAAATGTTTCCAGTTGATCATTCCAGGTATGTCCGGTCAATACAATTCCGACGGATTCCGCGGCGCAAAATTCCAGAATCAATCGATATCTGGCTTCCCGGGCTAAGTTTTCGAGTTTTCCAGAATCAACCACGTCGCTTTGCGAATTCCAAGCGAGAATTTTGTGCTCTATCCGCATGGATTCACACAAGGTTTGCACAAAGACAGCCTCTTCCAGCGATTCTTTCCTCAATTGATGATCTACGGTAACGCAGAATATTTCGCCTCCATTTTTCTGCGCCCACCCACGAGAGAGAAGCAGCAACGCCAGGCTGTCGGAGCCCCCGGAAACGGCCACGCAGAACTTCGTCGGCATCGTTGCTGCTGCTGAGACGTAGTGTTTTTGGGAAAAATCTAACAGCTCGCTTAGATCCTGGGCGAAAGAATCATGAAGCGACTGTTCATTCGTGAATTCTGAAACAATCCTATGAAGCATTCTTGATTGTTTTTAGTTCCTGAGACGCTTTCTTGGAAAATGGCCCCGGATACTCGTCGACTATCTTCTCTAAAGTGGTTTTATGCTTATCCATTTCATTTAACTGCTTAAAACACAGAGCTAATTTGTATAACGCAGCGGCAGATTTCGATCCCTTAGGATTGGTCTTATAGCTTTTCATATATTCAATGGCTGCGTTTTGATAGTCCTTTTCTAGGAAAAAGCTCTTTCCAACGTAATAGGCCATCATACCGCTGTAGATATTTCCAGGATTTTTTGAAATGAACGCGCTCAACAATCCGCGAGCTTCGGCGGTACTTCCCTCCTCAATCAATTTTTTGGCCGTTTTTATGACGTCTTCCGGCTTTTTGTTCGCGACGAGAAGCTCAGCTTCCCTGGCAGAGGCTTCCTCTTTCGCCTTTTGGGATTGCGCGCTCTCCATAGCTGAAAATTTCTTCTCCATCTCTTCAAGTTTTTTCTCCAGCACCTCCACTTTTCCCGTCAGCAACCGATTCGACTCCGACAGGTCTTCTAGCGAAGAATCCGCCGACGACAACTGGCAAAACAACACGCAAACAAGCGCTACATCAAATATTTTTTTCATGAAAGAGACCTTTTTTTCCACAGCTACAGGGCGAATTTATCATATTTTTAGACCTAATAACAACAGGCTAGCTTCAGCGTATTATGCATCAGATAAGCCACCGTCATGGGCCCTACCCCATTGGGAACCTGCGTTATGGCTCCCGCAACTTCAGATACATTGTCAAAATCCACGTCTCCAACGATTCTTTTCATGCCATTTTCCTCCATCCTGTTAACCCCAACGTCAATAACCGTAGCTCCGGGCTTCACAAAATCCTGCTCCACAAAGTGTGGTTTCCCAACGGCGCTGATTAAAATGTCCGCCGTTCGGCATATGCTCGCTAAATCCTGAGAGTAGGAGTGAAGAGACGTTACGGTGCAATTGGCATTCAGTAACAACTGCGAAAGAGGACGACCAACGATGGAAGACCTGCCGATAACCACCGCATGCAGTCCAGCAAGTCGATCGTGCACTGTACGCAAAAGATGCAGCACTCCCAGAGGGGTACATGGAATCACGCCAGGCTCTCCCGAAAACAATCTTCCCTGGTTGAGGGTAGTGAGTCCATCTACGTCCTTATCCGGATGAATCAGATTTACCAGCTCTCGAAATCTAATATTTTTCGGCAACGGAGCTTGCAGCAGCACGGCATGGACGCAATTATCATCGTTCAGTTTTCTTATCAAATCAGCGAGGCTGCTTTCCTTCACTTTATCATCAAATCTATAAACCATAGAGGAAATTCCGACAAACTCCGCAAGCTTTTTCTTCTTCGATATGTACACTTCGCTGGCGGGATCGTCGCTGGCATTGACCAGGGCGACGCAGGGCGTAGTTCCATTTTTCTTTACTTCCCGAACTCTCTCTTTTATCTGCTCGCAGAATTCATCGGCGATTTTTCTGCCATTGATTATTTTTGCCATTCAGCGTCTTTCATGAAATCTAGCAAAGCCTCAGAAGAATGCGATTTATTATGTTCTCGCAAAGAGTCAAAAGCAAAAGGAGTATCACCGGCGAAATGTCCAGCATTCCTATGTTAACGGGCTTCCATTTTCTTATGGGATCAAGCATGAACCCGGATAGCCTTGAGATGGTGTCAACCACGGCGTAAACAAATCTATTATGAACGTTGAAGATATTCGCCGCCATCAGCCAGCTCAACACAACGTCGGCAACCGTAATTGTAATTGCGATTCCGATTATGGCTTTGACTAAAAGCAATAGCGGCACTAGAAGAATATCCATCTACGCCTCCATTTTCAGAGGCTCTATACTTACTGTGCCATTTTTATCGGAGGATATTTGATTTATTCTCAATTGCACCGATTCCAATATTTTGTCACAGCGTTTTTTCAGAAGAGTTCCGCGCTCATATAGATCAACGGAAACTTTTAGGGAGGATTTCCCCTCCTCCAGAATCTTCACTATCTCTTCCAACTCCTGAAGAGCCGCCTCAAATTCCATTTTGTCGATGTCATCAAAGTTACTGGACAACGTCATATCACTTTCTTCCCTCAACTGTGCTATAAAATACACGCATATTAGGCTATTAGACAATGGGCAGCGACAAAAAAAAAGACTCCATCCATTTAGTTCTTGGAGAGGACGTGTTTTCCATTTTGGATTTAATTGAGAAAAATGGACACGAGGCGCGCGTTGTAGGCGGAGCCGTTCGCAATTTCTTTCTGAAGATGGACATTTCGGATGTTGATATTGCAACAACTGCAACTCCTCATGAGGTCATCGACCTTTTTTCCAAAAATGGAATTTCCGTTGCTCCAATTGGAATTGAACATGGGACGGTTCTGGTTTTGCATGGAGGTAAATCCTACGAAATAACCACTTTGCGCGAGGATGTTCAAACCTTCGGCCGCCGCGCTAAAGTCAAATTTACGAAATCCTTTGAAACAGATTCCTGTCGCCGTGACTTCACCATCAACGCCATGTACATGGATAAAGACGGTAAAATTTTCGATTATCACTCCGGAATGGACGATCTGAAGGCGAGAAACATTAGATTTATCGGCGATCCACGCATAAGAATCACCGAAGATTATCTCCGAATCCTCAGATATTTCCGCTTTCTCGCTTCCTATGGAGAGTACAGATACAATCCGGAATATCTTGCGATAATCAACGACCTAAAACCCAACCTCTCCGTTCTCTCGAGCGAAAGAATTTTAGGTGAATTGTTAAAAACATTCGCCATTGCTGATTCCTACAGAGTCGTTCCGCTAATGCATGAAGTTTTAAACGAATTATTTGATTTGAAACTTGATCCGCTTGGAATCTGCGAAAAGCTAGACATATCCCCTACCCTATCTGCCGAAGAACGCGTCGGGCTTTTCCTGAAGTTTTCCTCATTTTCCGTTCAAGAACTGTTGGGAAGGTATAATCTAACCAAAAATATCAAAGAAATTGCCCGACTGCCGGAAGTTGGTTTGCCCGAGATATTTCTTGCGCTGAAGCGTACCAAAAAAACATCGAGAAGATTTTACGTGAAATATTTAGTTGTAAAATCGTATGCCGAAAGCCTTCTCAATGAGGCCGAAGCAAAAATCATTCTGGAGAATTTGCTGAATTTTTGCGAGTCCGAATACGCGGATTTCAATTTAAGGGCCGAACATCTGCAAGCTGAGCGTCTTTCCGATCAGGAATTGAAACGCGTCATGATGGCTACCAAAAAATTTTGGCTTGAGTCGCCGCGTGTTTCCATCGACGAATGCAAAAATTACGCGATCAGTCGCATTAAGAGCTAGCATAATTCTATGTTGTTTACCAATTTTTCATAAAATCGATTGTAAATTGGCTTTCGGGAGGGTTTTTTCATGAAAATTCTTGTGGTTGGTGAAAAATTAGAAAATTCGCTGTTTGAGATCGTAAGAATATCAAAAAACATCAACTGCGATACGATGTTCTTCAAAAAGGAGATTAAAACCTCCATTGGCAGCGACGATCTAATCGTCATAGACAGCGATCTAGTGCATTTGCTTCCTAAAGAAACAACCAACGTGGTAATTTCCATCGTTAATTCTCCTAATTATCGGCCGTCGTTAATAAATGAGAAGAGCATACCTCTCTCGACCCTAAAATCTCTGGAGCAGATGATTGAAAACCCCACAAACGCTGCAGGGGCTCCAATTGTGGTGGATCCTGCCAGTCGACAGGTCTTTCAAATCGCGGATAGGATAGCCTCCAGCGACGCCACAGTTTTAATTACCGGAGAAACCGGCACTGGGAAAGAGGTGCTGGCCAGATATATTCACCGAAAAAGCAACCGATCGCAGCAAAAGTATGTGGCCATAAATTGCGCCGCCATTCCGGAAACGCTTTTGGAATCGGAACTGTTCGGCCATGAAAAAGGCTCGTTTACCAGCGCGATTCAACGGCACATCGGGAAATTTGAGGAAGCAGACCGCGGAACGATGCTGCTGGACGAAGTGAGCGAAATGTCCCCGCGCCTTCAGGCGAAGCTTCTGCGAGCGATCCAGGAGAAAGAAATTTCCCGCGTCGGCGGCGCTTCGGTAAAGGTGAATGCAAGAATTATCGCCACCAGCAACAGAGATCTACGCCAAGCGGTGCGGGATGGAATTCTGCGGGAAGATCTTTTCTACAGATTGAATGTCGTGCCCATCGAAATACCTAGATTAAACGATCGTCCGCTGGACATCGAACCACTGGCCATTTCCTTTTGCAGGAAATATTCCAACGGAGAGAAAACACTATCAGGACGCTTTCTGCGCTCGCTAAAAAATTACCAATGGAAGGGTAACATTAGGGAGTTGGAAAATATAATACAGCGAGCGGTGCTATTTTCCCACGGCGAAACAATAGACTCAATGCTACTAAACGACAACAAACAGACACAAAAAATTGCCATTGGATCCGGAGGCAACGACGCCTATTTCGATCTAAATGTGATGCGTCCTTTGGTGAGGTCGTAGGTTGTCATCTCAACATTGACCTTGTCCCCAACTAGAACGCGTATTCGATTTTTCTTCATTCTCCCCGACGTATGAGCCAAAATTATATGGTCATTTTCCAGTTTCACTCGAAACATCGCATTTGGTAAAATTTCCGTCACTTCGCCAGAAAGCTCCAGCAGATCTTCCTTCGCCATACAAACTCCAATTGAACACTCGTCTAGGATACAACATTTTCCATAAATAGGCCAGTTAGGTTAAGCGTCTTGATTTTTCAACAACAGCATGGTAGCCTGCGGCAAATGGCGTAATTTTGGTGGAGGAAAGAATGATGCAAAGAACATTGGCGGCTTCCGTTCTGTCGTTGGCGGTGCTTTTGTCTATGGGCGGCTGCGCTAGGAATATTTCTTCCGGTACCTACGATGCGAAAACGCTGGGTTCGGCTTCGCACACTTATCACTGCGTTGTGGTTAGTTCCCGTAGGGTTATGGTCGAAGAGGGAGAGCGGTTGGAGGACAACAAGACCGGCGGCATAATCGGAGCGATTGCCGGCGGCGTGTTGGGCAATGCATTTGGCGGAGGTCGCGGAAGAATAATCACCACGGCCGGAGGAGCTTTGGCTGGAGCCGTTGCGGGCGCGTACGCAGAGAAGAATCTCAAATCTCAGGAAGCCATTGAGTATGTCGTAGAACTGCAGTCCGGCGGGATGCAATCCGTCGTGCAGGGTACGGACGTAATCCTAGGCAACGGGCAGGCGGCATACTTGATTGTGGATCCGAAGGGACGCTCGAGGCTCATTGCTCGTTGATTGACGTGAGACGGAAATGGCTGGAATTGAGTCGCCGGCGGGTCTTTTGTGCATGTGATAGCTCAACCAACCGAAGGTAATCTGGGGCGCGCTCTGGATATTTTATTCAGCGGCGGTCTCGTAGCTTTTCCAACCGAGACGATTTATGGTCTCGGAGGGAATGCCTACAGCGACGCCGCAGTCGCCGAAGTTTTTCGCTATAAAAATCGTCGAGAAATTAACCCGCTGTCCGTTTGCTACGCCAGCCTAGAGGCCGCAGGCGATGATGTTGAGATTAACGCTCATGCCCGGGCGCTCGCGAAAAATTTTCTACCGGGTCCCATAACAGTTGTCCTAAAACGGAAAAAAAATTCGCGATTGTCCTGGCTGTGCTCCTCTGGCCTGGAGACAGTTGGCGTTAGGGTTCCGTCCCATGATATTCTACAACGCTTGCTGGTGCGACTGCCGTTTCCGCTAACGGCCACGAGCGCCAATAGATCCACCGAACCGAGCCCCACAACGGCTCAGGCCGTCTCGCATAGCCTGAAAGATAGCGATGAATTGTTCATTCTGGACGGCGGCCAAAGCAAACTGGGAATAGAATCAACAATTCTAGATCTAACTTCTGAAAAAATAAAAGTATTGAGGATAGGAGCCGCAAATTTAGATGAAATTTCCGCCAAATGTGATTTTCAATTGACGATGGAGAACGCTTCGTCGCCATTAGCAAAAGAAGTTTCGAAAAACCAAAGATGGCTCCTCGGGACGGGCTCGAACCGCCGACCCAGTGGTTAACAGCCACTTGCTCTACCTCTGAGCTACCGAGGAACA
>JAITRM010000037.1 GCA_031288395.1 Holosporaceae bacterium
AGCTTCACTTCTCACCTCGATAACTCTACTCTGCTACTATGCCATATCCAGATGAAGCTTTTCTATAAAAATCGACAGACTTTAGTAGAAGATTAATAACAATCAGCCGCGAGCTGAGAAGGCCGTGAATAGAGTGCCATCGTCGAGATAATCCAGTTCTCCTCCGATGGGTATTCCGTGAGCCAGAAATGTTATCTTTATGTCCAGGTCCTTGAAAAAGTTTTTTATGTAGTGGCCGGTTGTCTGTCCTTCAACCGTTGCGCTCAGGGCCACGATGATTTCCACGACATGTTCTTCAGCGCAGCGCTCCTTCAGTCGATCCAGCATCAGGACTTCCGGGCCGCGCCCTTCAATTGAAGAAAGCAATCCTCGGAGCACGTGGTATTGTCCGTTGAAGCAGGAGGTTCTTTCGATGGCCCACAGGTCCGAGACGTTTTCCACTATGCAAATTACGTCGCGAGATCGTTTATTGTCCGAACAGATGGAGCATCTACCGGAAAAAATATCTATGTTGGAACAAACGGGACATATTTTCACATTTTCATGGATGTCTTTCATGCCAAGGAGTACCGGCTCAAGGATTTGTTCGCGATTTTTTATGAGGTGCAGGACTATCCTCCTGGCGGAACGCGGCCCCAGTCCCGGCAGTCTCGAAATTTTCTGTATCAGCGCTTCTATGCTGGCATTCATGGTGCTTCTCCCAAATATCTAGTTTAAAATCCACGCCCGGAGAAAAACCTTTCAAACACCCACAGGAGAATGGAACTTTTGTCCAGCGCCATGGATTCGCCACGATTCAACAGGGAAACGATTTCATGCACTTTCTCCGTTTCCTCAATGATTCGTTCATTTTCAGATGGAATGCTTGGCTTTAGAGCAAGCGCTTCCTCGGCGCAATTTTCATCGACGACATTGCCGAGCATATTCGTGTAAGTTTTCAAGATTTTTAGGAGAGTGCTCCTTAGAATCCTGAAGTTATCGCACCAACCGTTCGCCAAAATGCATTTTAGAGCTTTTTTATAATCCGCTCCAGCCGAGGAAAAGCCATCCAGAAGACTGCGGTATATCTCCAGTCCGTTGTTTTCATGCAGATACAGGGCATAACCCACCGATCCACTTGACAATTGCGCCAGTTTTTTCGCTTCCTTTAGTCCCATGTTTCTCAAAATTTTTTCCACCGCCGATTCATCCAGAGGAGAAAAACTGACCTTTGCTGCTCTGGAAAGCAGAGTCTTTGGAATTGTCCCCAGATTATCGCAGATCATTATGATTACAGTCTGCTTTGGAGGATCCTCCAGCACTTTCAACAGAGAATTATAAATATTTGCGTTCAGACGCGACGCATTTTCCACAATCACAGCGCGCCACTTGGATAAGGACGGCGCTTTTCTAATTTTCAGGAATAAATTTCTCGTACTTTCCAAAGAAATGGATTCGTCGCTTTGCTTTAATAGGAAAAAATCCGGATGAGTCCCTGAATTCATGAGTCTGCACGTTGAATTATCGGCGTCTATGTCCAAACGTTCGCTTTCGGGCATTTCTTCCGAGAGCAAATGAGCTGCAAATCTGTGGGCAATGGTGGATTTTCCCACTCCGAATGGTCCATGGAAAATCCAGCTGGGAAAAATCCTGTCTTTCCTGATGGCATTGGCCAGCAGAAGTTCCGCTCTTTCGTGTCCATGAATAACATTTCCAGAAATCATAATCCTATGGCGCGCTCGACGGCCCGATGATAGTATTAATTCGCCTCGGAAGCAAACGCCTAGAGTTTTCTCCAATGAATAAGCAACATGCGGAATGAAATGACTACAAACCAGCCGTTACTAGTTGTCACAGGGCCAACGTCTTCCGGCAAAACGATATTCGCTCTGAGATGCGCCCATTTTCTAAGAAACAATTATGGCATCGAAGCGGAAGTGGTCAATGCAGACGCTTCCCAATTGTACGGTGAGCTGAAAATTTTAAGCTCCTATCCATCCTCTGAGATTTTAAAACAGGTCAGACACAGTCTATACGGGATCCTATCGCCACTGGAAAATTCCTCCGTGGCATTTTGGCTAAAATTGGCCAAGGAGAATATCCAGCGACTGCGAGAAGAAAACAAAGCCGCAATTTTTTGTGGAGGAACAGGGTTTTACATCAGTGCCTTGCTGAACGGCATCTCCCCTACTCCCGCAGTACCAGCTGATTTTCGCCAAAAAATTGTAGAAAAGTTTCGCGAAATCGGTAGAGAAGCTTTTTTCCGTGAATTGACAAATCTTGATCCATCTTCAGCAAAAACATTGCATCCCAACAATACTCAACGCGTCCTGCGCGCTTATGAGGTGGTAGCTTTCAGCGGAAAGCCGCTTTCCCGGTGGTGGGAAAACAGGAACACGATCGATCTGCCAATCACCGCAGTGGTTCTATCTCCGCCGCGAAATGAATTGAACATAAGATGTCTGAATCGCGTAAATGACATGATGAAAAACGGCCTCCTGGCAGAGGTGGAAAATTTTCTGGAAAGGTATCCAAATTACCAAGGGGCGCTCCGCAAGGTTATTGGATATGAGGAAACGCTGCGACTGCTGAGAAAAGAAACAACGGAATCGGAAAGTTTGAATCAGATATATGTGAAAACAAGGCGCTACGCCAAACGCCAGCTAACATGGTTCCGGAATCAACTTCTCGACGCTCATACCATCCCAAATTTCGGCGATAGAGCCGATCCGGAAGAAATTCTAACAAAAGCAAAATACTGAAACTCTCAGGAATCCAGGAAGCTTTTTAATTTTCTGGAGCGGCTTGGGTGCTTCAGCTTCCGCAAAGCCTTTGCCTCGATTTGCCTGATGCGCTCCCGGGTGACAGAAAACTGCTGCCCCACTTCCTCCAATGTATGATCCGTATTCATACCTATGCCGAAGCGCATGCGTAGGACTCTCTCTTCCCGAGGAGTCAGACTCGCGAGAACCAGTGTGGTCGTTTCTCGCAAATTGGAATTAACGGCGGATTCCACCGGCAGCGCGATATTTTTATCCTCGATGAAATCTCCCAAATGAGAATCATCTTCGTCTCCGACCGGGGATTCCAGACTAATTGGCTCTTTGGCGATTTTTAACACCTTGCGCACTTTATCCAATGGCATATGAAGTCGATTGGCCAGCTCTTCCGGAGTCGGTTCGCGCCCCATCTCATTGATAATCTGCCTTGAGGACCTGACAATTTTGTTTATGGTTTCAATCATATGCACCGGTATGCGGATGGTACGAGCCTGATCGGCAATGGACCGCGTAATGGCTTGGCGTATCCACCAAGTGGCATAGGTGGAGAACTTGTAGCCTCTCTTGTACTCGAACTTATCTACAGCTTTCATGAGTCCGATGTTGCCTTCCTGTATTAAATCTAGGAATTGTAGGCCGCGATTGGTATATTTCTTCGCAATGGATATCACCAGCCTCAAATTAGCTTCGATCATCTCCTTTTTGGCTCGACTGGTTTCTCTTTCTCCTCTCTGGATGCCGGCAACTATTTTCCTAAATACTTTTATGGGTAGAGAAACTTCTTTTTCGACCAATTTCACCAATTCCTGATGATTATCTATTTCAGCCCTGCAGGAAGAGAAAAAATTCTTCCAATTGGAAAATTTCATCAGTGTAACTTCCCAGGACTTGTCTGTTTCCTTTCCGTAATAATTTTTTAAAAAGCCTTCGCGGCTTATTTTGTTCTGCTGGGCCAGTTTCATGAGAGCGGCCTCGCTCTTGATAAGTTTTCGATTGAGGGCATACAGCTCTTCGCAGAGAGAAGTAACCGCCACCTGTGCGAGGTTTAGCTCATTTATGGTGGAAATTAATTCCTCCTTCAGCTTTGAAACAAAGCCTTTTTTTTCTTTTATTTTATTATGGACATCTATGGCTTTTTCAAATAATGACAGAACCACCGGAAGCATACTTTCTTCACTAACAGTGGTTTCTCCGGAAATTTGCAAACTATTTTCCACAGACTCTTCTTCCAGATCAGATGGTATGTTGGACAGATCCTCCTCGTACTCATCCACCATCTCTTTATCAGAGGAGCCCGCATCCAGCTGTATGATATCCCGGAGCATGATCTTATGATTTTGCAGATCCGTGATCCATTCGTCGAATTTCTCGAACGTTTTGGGACTTTCGGCAAGGCCGTTCAGTACATCCAGATAGCCCTGCTCTATTCTCTTGGCAAGTTCTACCTCTCCGTCTCTGGACAACAGTTCGACGTTGCCCATCTCTCGCAGATACATGCGTACCGGGTCGTCGGTTCGCAGCAAATCGTCGCCTTCTTCGCCGGACGACTCGGCAGGACGACTCCCCACCTCCGCGGAAAACGTCTCTGCATCCTCCGCTTCTATGAGTTGTATGCCCATATCCGTGATGCCAGAAATCGCTAGGTCAATTTTTTCCGTAGAAAATTTTTCCTTTGGCAGAGCGTCGTTTAGCTCATCATAGGTAATGTAACCGCGTTCTTTTCCCAGCAGCAGCAATCTTTTGAACTCAAGATCTGCGCTATTTTCTGATTTTTCCGCGCTTTTAGGATCGTTGATTGTCCCGTCGGAAACTCTTTTGGAGGAATTGGCGTCCATATTATATTTCCCGCTCTGTGCTTCGACTTTGAATA
>JAITRM010000031.1 GCA_031288395.1 Holosporaceae bacterium
AAAGTCAAAAAGTGTTCAAGATTTTTTGCATGTGGCAACCTGCTTACGAGCCCAGTCCGCCACCATCCAGTCTGGAAAGTTCTACTTCCTTTCCTTGATTGCGAGGTCAACAGGAGCGCCGGAGCCCTGGTCGAATTCAAGTTTCATTACACAATTTTTTTTCAAATGTTGCCGCAGGTTCTTCACTTCGCCAATACGCATTAGTATTTTATCGTCAATCTTAAGCTTATCTATCTGCTCATCTATCGGCTTATCTATCGGCTTATCTATCTGCAAGGCTTTTGCAGTAGACACTATCTCCAGTCTCATAGTAGTAGTTTTACCAATCCGCGTGAATTGCGGAATGACCCCCTCCACCAAGCAGCGCTTTACACGTATAAAGGTATTGTACTCAATCGGAATTAGCGCGTCAGGTCCCAACTTGGCAAGTTGCTCCGCAAACTGACCATTTTTCAGATCATCGGGAGTACGCAATGTCACTGTATAGATATATTGCTCAAAGTACCCACGTGTAAAGGCAGAGGACGTCTGATCTTCAGCTTGCTTAGGGTCCTCACATGTAAAGGCAGAGGACGTCTGATCTTCAACTCGCTTAAGGTACCCATATGTAAAGACCGAGGGCTTCTGATCTTCAGATGGCTTCTCATATTGCATACCATAACAACTGCCGCACAATGAAATCAGTGAAATTCCCAACAACGTTTTCGTTCTCGTCCCGATCATAGTTCCCTCCATTTAAACAACGGCGCGGACAGTATCATAGAGTCAAAAGGGTGACAACGCGCCGCGATTTCTTCATGGCGCAATCAATATTTGAAAGCGCCGTTGTAATATGGCTCAAATAAGCGACGATATTGCAGGCTAAGTATTTCTTTGAATAACTCAAATGCCATTTTGAATTGATCCGTCTGCAATTCCTCTTGATTTGCAGCTTCGTTGTCGGCATTTGTCAGCTGGTTAATTTCGTTCTCTCCGGAATCGGCAGGATTTGCGTCTGGGGGAGCATTTTGGCTGAGATTTACACAGGCTTTGATAAAGTTTCCGAAGATAGCATCGCATTTCTTTTTTTCCGACTCGTTAGTGATGGCCCGCTGGAGGTCATTGTACAGCGTTTGCAATTCAAACGCGGCGTTTTCCTTCATTCCTCCGACGTTTTTAAATATCTTCAGCATTTGTCCCGATTGTCCGCTCAGAAGAGAATCGATGGCCGTGGTTGCGTTGGATTTTGAGTCTGCTGTTCCGATGGACAGCGCATTAAATTTCGAATGCAAGTCATGAAAAGTGTTCGGCCCCGTCCTTTTGGTTAATTTTCCTGTGGATGCGTTGAATTTCAGGGAAACAGGGACAATGCTCGTGGTGTTTATGCCGCCATTGAGAGCTGTTGTGACTGTGACAAAATCCAATACCCATCGTCTTTTTTTATTTCCCACTATTTTAGGCTGTATCGAAAATGGCCAAGGTGAAAGCGCATCCGGTAGAGGAGGAACGTACCTCCACACAAACGTGAAATCGCTTGATCCGTAGAAGGACGCGCCCAGCGGAGACCCAACTGCGGCCAAAACTTTTCCGGCTGCTTTTGCGCCAGCATTTGCTCCGCCAGCCAAGAAGAATTTGCTAGCATCCTGGAAATCTTCGAAAACAATTGGTAGCTTTTTGGCCTTAGCTTGAGCTAATACGCTTCCGAATTTTTCCCGCAGAATGCCCATGCCAACCACCCCCGCAGAACCTATCGGCAGCGAAAATTTCACGGTTATATATGTTCCATTTTCCTGCAAAAACGGACTTCCTTCCACTGTTCTTCTCACGATGGAGACGTTTACGTTTCCCACCTGCGGAATTTCCACAACGAACGCCAACGTTAGCGTACTAATCTCAGCTTTTGCCTCCTCGATAACATTGGCACTTTCTCCGTAGCCGAAGAATTTTCTCGCGCCGGTTTTGTTTTTGGAAAACTCGCCCAGTAGCGATAATCTGCACACCAGCTCATAAATTTTTTTGAATCGGAGCGCCTGCATATGATCATTAGGCAATTTTTTCCTCAAAATGGCCGCCGTTAATATGCATGCTTTTAGCGCGCCGTTACGCCCGTAACTGCCAATGATTTTTTTCGGTGACAGCTGCTTTTCGCAGGAATGTTTTTTCTTTCTGTAGATTTCTATTTCACTTTCGGACGTTGCAATAGCCATTCTTTCGAGAGCGAAAACATATTCGCTTAATCTACCGAGCAGGAAATTTGAATCATCGATTGTTTCTGACAGATCGAAAATTTTACCGATAAGTCTTTCCAGATCTTCGAGTTGGTATCCATCGGCGATGGTAAAGTCGTTGTTCACCATGCATATCATAGGAAGATCTTTGCAGTATATTTTTACTCCCTTTGATCCCTTCAGAGTGACTCCAATACTTGAAAAAGGGATGACAGCGGCCGCCAGAACTTCGGCTAAAATGGTAGTTTCTGCAGTTTTACTTGTCGTCATCGCCTTCGTGATGCCGATCCATGTCAGAAATACTCCAACCTTAGGTATTACACGAAATAATCTTAGATATCTCTCGAACATACCGTTGCAGGCGAGCGCTTCCCTTTCTCTTTCCTGCATGGTTTTTCTTTCCGATAATGCTTGCGTCATTCCCTGGCTTTTTGCTTGAATTTTGTTAATGGCGACAGGCGACAAAGTATTGAGGTAATCCATATAGCCCTCGAGAGAGTAGAAAAGCTCTGCTGCAGCTCTCTCGATTCCGCCTTTTGCGGATATTTTTGCCAAAAGTACGGTGAAGGTAAGTCCACCTTTTACTCCATTGGTTGAGGTAAACGTGTAGAAAGAAGTGCCGTTGCTGCCGTAGGAATTGCTGGAAGCAAATGCATCAACGGTCACGCTTGTTCCCGATATCGGCAATGGGGCGTTTATGGACAAAGATACCGATGTATTTGCGGTAACTCCTTGTATTCCTTCGAGAGACTTCCTCATTTTGTTCAACATCTTCTCCGTATTATAGCGGGCAAACACCAGAGATACGAATTTCTGGGAAATTCTCAAAAAATCGCGAAAATAATGATTTTCCAGCTGCTTATCCGCTGACGTCAGCGAATTTAGCAGGATAAAGACCTCCACTATCTTCTGGAACAGCGCCAGATATTCTTCATTATCGAAGTCGATGTGGTCGTATTTCTTTAGTTCTTCCAGATAATTTAAAAGAAAATTTAGATTACGCTCTAGCTCTTGGTTATTTTTTATTTTTTCGCGCAATTCATCGAAGGTGCTGTCGGTTCCGTTCAGAATAAACAATAAAGCTTCGTATATCAAAATCGGAAGATTGGCTCCTTCGTACGCATCTACTCTCAGACAAGCAGTCTCGGGGTCTAATTTCATAGCATCCAAAGAATCAGCCGTAATACGAAGAGATTTGCTGCAAAGCTCTTTTAAAGCAACGTTGCTCTGGAGCGACTCATTCGTACTCGAAAGCAGAGACCGTTGATTTTCGAAAAAAGTTTTCGCGCCAGTTGGCGGATTTTTTTCGGACGTGAGTTCTACATCTTCGTCATATACAACATCTCTTGCATTTGAATATGTCTGCAAAGCAATGGCGGCCAAACCAATAAAATAAATGCGTTTCATAGATTTCTCCTGCCAAAAAAACAATTCTATTGTAAAATTTATAACGAATAGTAACTTTTTGTGCTAGAATCCGCGGTCTTGGTTTTAGCGAGGAGTTTGCCGGGGGTGTTCGACTCTTTTTCCAATCGAATATCTGGAATTTTCGAAAAGTTGCGCAGAAGCGGAATTCTCAAAGAGGAAGACGTGGACGCGGCGCTGCGGGAAATTAGAATCGCCCTTCTGGAGGCGGATGTGTCGCTTTCGGTGGCGAAAAAATTTATCGAAGACGTAAGGGCAAATGCCGTAGGCCAAAACGTCGTAAGATCGATCTCTCCGGAACAGATGGTGACGAAAATTGTGCACGATCGCCTGGTGGAGCTGTTGGGACCGTCGGAATCTATCAGCGTAGGCGCAAAACCGCACAAGATAATGCTGGTCGGTTTGCAGGGAGCTGGAAAAACCACCACGGCGGGGAAACTAGCAAAATTTTTAGGTAAAAATAATCGGAAGATTATGGTTACTTCGACGGATATTCACCGTCCCGCGGCCATCGAGCAGCTGCGCCTACTATCAAAGAGAATTCCCGGATCAGTTTTCTGTCCGCCGGAAGGGGAAAATAACCTGTCCGCTGACGAAATATGTCGCCTGTCCATAAAAACGGCAGAAAAAGAGCGCCCCGACGTTTTGATCGTGGACACCGCCGGGAGACTCCACATCGACGAAGTCAAAATGGACGAATTGGCGAGAACGAAGGAGATAATCCAGCCGAAAGACATAATGTTAGTGGTCGACATCATGACGGGACAGGACGCCTTCAACATCGCCGGCAGATTTTCCGAATCCATAGGAATCAACGGCATAATTTTGACCAGGTTGGACGGCGACGCCCGCGGAGGAGTCGCGCTTTCGATGCGAGCGCTGACCGGGTGCGCCATAAAATTCCTCTGCACCGGAGAGCATCTGGACGATATCGAGACCTTTGATGCTGAAAGAATAGCCGACCGACTTTTGGGAATGGGAGACGTCGTTTCTTTGGTGGAAAAGGCGCAGGAGCACTTTTCCAGCACCGAAGCGGCGCAGGCCGCGGAAAAATTGCAGACCGGAACCTTTACTTTCGACGATTTCGCAGATCAGATGAGGAAGGTGTCCAAACTCGGAGGAATAAAATCCATCATGAAAATGCTGCCGCAGACTCAACAGCTCGAAAATATGATGGAAACACACGGTATATCCGATAAAATTGTTGTTAGGAATTTGGCCATCATCGGCTCCATGACCAAAAAGGAGAGAGCAAACCACAGGATTCTGAACGGATCCCGCAAGAGACGAATCGCACTTGGTTCGGGAACGACGGTGCAGGAAGTCAATAGGTTGTTGAAGCAATACGAAGGAACTCTCGATATTTTCAAAAAAATGAAAAAGAGCGGTGGAATGGCCAAAATAATGTCGATGATGGGGGTGTAAAATGATCGCAAAAACGAAAATTTTCAACGACATAGAGCGGTTGAGAGGATTCGCCTGTATTCTGGTCTTCATTCAACACGCAGCGTGGATTTGTCAGCTGCGCTTCATATATGAAATCGTTCCCACTTTCCTGCTGTTCGGCTCCGGCGCCGTTCACATATTTTTCGCCATTTCGGGATTTGTCATCACATTGTCCTTTAAGGATAAATTCAGCTCGCAGCCGGACGGTTTTTTCCTGGATAGAGTACGGGCCGCCGGAAAAATACTTCTCTCGTTCTACAAAAGGCGATTTTTTAGGATATTTCCGGTGGTGTTTCTCGTTGCAATTCTTCTGGGAATCTTCTACGGCGCCACCGAGGACGATTTTTCATGGATACCCTCTCTCCTGCGCGCTCCCTTTGAAATATTGTTTGGGGCATACTCCAACTCTGTGGAACTATTCGTATCACAAGAAAAGATCCACAAAGGCGGAATCGGGCCATTCTGGACTTTGGCTGTGGAAGCGCAATTTTACATTTTGTGGCCCATCGTCCTGTTGGCATGCAAAAATAATAACGCCAGAGCTTTGGTTTCGCTTTTTCTCGGCTGCCTCTTTCTGTTCGTCGTTTGTCCGCTGTCGGAGGCTTTTTTGGGCAGAAAGTATTATCTAATTCACAACAATCTGTCGGAGCTGTTCCTGGGATCGTTTTTCGCATTCCTATATCGGGAAGAGTGCTCGCAACTGCTCAGTAAGAAGATCGCCCTGCTAATATCGTCGGTCCTGGCATTGCTAATTTGGTTTTATCCCAGCTCCGTAAACTCGTCCTATTTTACGGAAATTGTCGTTAGCCTTTCCTCCGTTTTCATCGTCGTTCTGGCGGCATTTGCTGAGGGAAGCTTTGCGATTCCGTTTCTGGGCAGAATTTTTGATTTTCTCGGCAGCAGATCGTTTTCTTTCTACTCGCTGCAGTTGGTTCTGATGAATATTACTGTTTGGTACACGAATTCCATATATTTTCCCAAAGAATCTCTTTCCGAATATGAATTTTTCTTCTACCAGTTTGCCATGCTCGTCGCGCTGTTGCTTGTGGCTACTGAGTTGGTGTATAGATTCGTTGAGAAGCCCGTAAGACAGTTGGGTTGTAGGTAGTTTTATCGGAGTCCGTCGTGGAAAAGATATGGAAAATATTTTTTATGATGGCGCTGTCCGGTTGCGCCGGACAGGACGAGCAATCGTCTGCTCCCATGGTGAGAATCGCCAAGAGGGCGCGTCAAAGTGGAAATTCCGAAGCCGCCATTAGTTTCTATAATAAGGCGTTGGCGATAGATCATGAAAACGCGGAAGCCTATTTGGGGTTGGCCGAGTCCTATATAGATCTGAAGTTACTGGACGCAGCTCTGGAATATATCAAAAAAGCAGAAAGTATTGGCTGCGACAAAGGGCATGCACACTATCTGCGCGGCAAGATCTACCTGCTATCCGAAGACAGGGCGAAGGCGGAAAAAGAGTTTCTCAAGAGTTCATCTGTGGACGCCATGAACGCCCTGGGAGCCATTTGTGATGGTCGAGGAGAGCATGCAAAAGCGCAGCAACTGTATAAGCAAGTGATAGCCAAAGATCCAAACTACATAGACGCCTATAACAATATGGGGCTGTCACTTATGCTCTGCGACAAGCATAAAGAAGCGATTTTCTATCTGGAAAACGCCTGCTCTCTGCCGGAATCCAACATCACCTATCGCAGCAACCTTGCCCTTGCCTATGGTTTAAGCGGAGACGTCGAAAAGGCCAGATCTGTCTACGCTCAGGACTTCGACGGCGATGAATTGGAAGAGAAAATTGCTTACCTTGAGGATATAATTTCCGCAAAGTTGCAATAAATTTTAATTAACGAGTGGATTGTTTATGCTTTCTTGTTGAATGTATCGGTTTATTGTGGTAGCTGTCTTATCGAATTTATGTCGGGGAGTACCAACGTATGTTAAAAAAGCCGTCCTATCTGCTCGCCTGTTGCCTTCTGTTCCTTGAATGCGTTTCGGCGGCGCCGAAAGGATCTGCGGACGCGAAGAAAGGTATTAAGCTTGGCGGATTCCTAAATTACAAGATCGCGCACGAAAGGGATAACCAGCATTCATTCGGTCCTAAAAACACCTCTGCCATAGGTTTTACGCCTCTTTTTGCCATCGGAGACTGCGTTTTTGAAAGCGATTTCTTCTACGGACGTTCATACTCGTTCATCGGATATATGAAGGGAGCGCGCCGCATATCTCAACTAGCGCCAGCGAAAAATCGCGCCTATGTTTACGACAACCACAATCAGGGAAAAAAGATTAAAAAAAGCCTGGAGCCGTCTATGGCCTCAAGCTTAGACAAAGCGCACTTCTGCAGAAATTACAGCCGCGTTATTTTTAACAATAAATCAAACAATTTCAGAGCGGTGGCCGGAGATACAAAGGTTAGCAACACCGTCGGCTTCCAGCAGGCGCTGTCCGGACTCGGTCTGAGCATTTTCCGTCAGGGAGGCAATGGAAGCATCGTCAATGCCAGCTCGCCTCTGGTAATCACCAGAGCCAGCAAGGTGGAATGCAAAATGGGAGACGAAACCATAGCCACCATGGTGTTTGCTCCCGGAATTTATTCCATTGACGATCTTCCGGAAGAAGCCAAGCTGCCCGGAGTTAGCCTGAAAATTAGCGACCAAATTAAGCGGAAGGAAGTCTTGAAGGTTGAGTATTTCGGCGGATACGGAATGCTGGCCGAAGGGAAGGACGATTTCGACATGACCATCGTGTGCGAGCACAAATGGAATCTGGAAGATCCACACAGAATCAGATACAAGAAAAAACCGCGCTACAGCGGCAATTACAGATACGGATTCAGCGACGACGTGACGGTTGGCGGCGGTGGCCAGGCTCATGAAAACTCCTATCTCCTGGACTACGTCATGATATTTGCCACTGATTTTGGTAAAATAGCTCCCAACATAGCCTACAGCGACGCACGCAGGGGCAACGGATCCAGAAAACGCGCTGCCGGAGCCGGCATTTTCTATTCTCTTCCGGAAAACGAGCTGGGAATCCTTCTGGAAACGTTCGCCGCGGTGAAGGGAAAGCATTTCGGTGACCTCGACAGAGGCAGAGAGCGAGAGGAAGCCTTCAACGAATTCATCGAAAAATATTTCAGCGACGACGACGTCAAGAAAAAATTAAAAAGCTCCACCGAAGACTCTTCTTCCAGGCAGATTACAACGAGATTGTACTCCAGGCCGGTTTTTGGATTCGTTCCAGCGTTTATTTTCAACGGAGAATGGTCAAAGACCAAGAGATTGCGCGAATATACGCTGTGCTTGAGCAAAAATGCCTTTGATTGCTGCTCTTTCACCATATCCGGCGGCCTAACCTACGACGATCCGGACAAAGGCAGAAATCTGAAATCTCCGGATCGAAGACTTACCTTCGTCTGCACAATTAAAGTAGGCGGCGAGCTATCTGTGAGCGGAGATTATGTCCACTATGATGAAGAAAAAAGACGCAGCCACGTCACCGCCACCTACACTCCGGAGGAAATCAAAGGTCTGGAGTTGTGTGCGGAAAGAGCCAGCAGACCCGGCTACAGTAATCCGTGTTTCTCTGTGAAATACGACAGCGAATACTTTAATCTAGAAGTCGAAGAAAACATCACCAATACCTACGAAGACAAAGAGTCCGCCACTGTAAATGCTCACTCCAACAAGCAGAAATTCTACTTCGGCAGCAGCATTTCACCGGAGGGAATTGGCCCATTCAAAAAAGCCAACTTCAACGTGTTGAGGGAAGTAGAATGAGAAACTGCCGGCGTTACGCAACAAAAATCGCCGGCATTAGTGAATGTTCGTTTATTTGGAAAAGCTCTCTCATGGCCCAAACCAATGCGTCCAGCCTGTCCGGAGATTTACTGCGCGGTTCGTAGGTGGCCATTTGCATCTCCAGTTCGTGAAATTGCCGCGCGTGGAAAGCCATTTTCTTCTGGTATAGAATCACCACCGGCTCTGCCCGAGAAATTTTCGACGTATGTGCATAAACCGTCCTTAATTTCATCGTGCTGTCCATGGATTTTAGCAGATTTACCAGCAATTCTCCGCCGGCATTGGCTTCTATCACTGCCAGACGAGCGTAGTAGCGATGATATGCCTCAACCACCCTCTTGGCCCAGACTTCAGGAGCTGCGCAGATGCTCAGATCGTCCAGAACGTAGGCTTTCCCGGCTCCATCCATGCCGACGGCGATTATGCCGGTCTCGTCGCTATTTTCTCCTGACGACAGCGCCGGATCCACTCCAATCACCACATTGGCCAGGAAATGCGGCGGCGTTCTGTAGCAATTTTCTATATCTTTCCAGGACCACAGTGAGTTTCGATTCTCTTCCACTATCTCCGCGTAGATTTCCTGAGCCTCCAGGCGAGTTCCCCGGAGAAATTCCAGCTGCTTCAGGAACGTTGGCGATAGATTGTCGACGTTTTCCATCGACGTTCCCCGCACCGTTACGACGTCCTCCCTCTGGATCAAATCTTTGATGAATTGGATTGGTCTTGGGGTCGTGGTCAGAATGATTTTGGGATTTTTTCCCAAACGAAGAGAAAAGGAAAGCTGCTCAAAGGTTTCGCGGGGATGCTGAAATTTTGCGAATTCGTCTATCCAGGCGGCATCGAACTGCGGTCCCCGCAGCTGCTCGTAATGCTCTGCTCCGTAGAGTGTGGCGACGGCGTCGTTGGGCCATTGCAAAAGGCGGCGACTTGGTAGGAACATCAGTTTTTCGCTTTCGTCCGAAATGGACAGCAGCCCGCTCTCCCCTTCCACCATAACTTGCCGCGCCTCCTGAATTGTATTGGCTATGAGGGCAATTCTTCGATACCGCCCGCTGACGGCCCATTGCCTTATGGTCTCCGCCGCGGATCTTGTCTTGCCAAAGCCACGGCCCGCGAGGATCATCCACACATTCCAATTCCCCGGCGGGGCAATTTGATTGGGACGAGCAATTTTTTCCCAAGGGACAATGAAATTTTGATTTTTGAGTAGCATATTTTTATTTCCAAGATTTTTACTAAATATTAATTTTTTTTTGAGACCATGGCGCCATAGCTGGCCGGAACGCTCGCGCGAGTAAAACGTGCGGTGAGAAATTGAAAAAGCTTCCGGCAAGCGGATGCTGCAAAGCTACTTTACCTACTAACTGGAGGAATTACGGTGAGCGAATCGCAAGAAATCAAAGAAGCGCTGGCCAAGAATGATGAAGAGTGGCAAAAGAGAATGCTGCTGTTCGTAATGACCATCATAATTGCCTTTATAGGATTAAATTAATCCCCAAGCGCTGGCTCTGTCGCAGCGATGGGTTATCATGGCGGATTGTGCGGACGGCCTTATTTTTCAAACGCCGCTTGCCGCGTTTTAGGGCGCAAGCTGCGGACGCGCGCGCTTTGTTCGTCGCCAATCCCATAACCGAGTGGTGGGCGCCAGAGGACTCGAACCTCTGACCCGCTGATTAAGAGTCAGCTGCTCTACCAACTGAGCTAGGCGCCCCAAACCGAGACCTTGTAGCACATAATACCATAAATGTCGAGAAACAGCGGACCCCGTTCGATATATCAACGTTGGCTCCTAAAACTTTCTTCAGTTAAAATGTCAAAGATCACATTTCCAGAAGAATACTCTTCATATTCCAAGGCTTTGAGCCGAGTTAATTCGCGGATTGTACCGAAAATGACGCCTTCTTTCATCATTTCGTCAGAAGTCTTTTCAATCTCATCAGGATTTGTGCTATTCAAGACAACAATGTTGAATTTTGTGGCGTTTTTCTGGATGCATTCTATCACTAATCCGGGCGCTAGAGGTATCTTCCGCAACAGGTCTGTTAAACTGTGAAATCGAAGCTCAGGCACAGCGGCATCGTTGTGCCTATAAGGTGAAGCACAGACGCTGCTGTGAGGATTGCTGTGCCAGCAATCCAAAAACAAAGTTATCAAAGTGTATAACATAACTTCTTCGACATGCCGTCGTACTCCAATTGCAAATTCGTGGAAATTTACTATGCATAAATGATAAAATCAATAAAAAATTTGCAGAAAATGAGTCAATTTTTCTTTCGAATCTTATTTTTTGGAAAGCCGTAGTCGTAATCCTCAAGTAAATTATGCTGCTTCACAATGCCGCAACTATCGTCGCACGTTATGTAATTTTTCAGAAAAGACAACGATCCACATTCCTTTAGCGGTTTATCGAAATAAATCTCCTTCTTCCCTCTAAGTTTGAACGTTTCCCTATAGAAGTTTTTGACACATTCGGTATCAACGTTGATTAAGTCTTCAATTTTGCTGGATAACGAGGAAACTCTCGACTTGTTGTTTGCGCAAAAGTATACGGAAAAATGCTCGCTATAGCAGAAAAAAAATTCTATGGCATTGAGAGAACATTCACTATTCTGCATCAATACTCTTAGGTCGCGGTGACAGCTCCCCAAAAGTTTAGTTTCATCATAAAAAAATCCCAGTGTGTCGCCGGAATGGAAAACTTGGTAGGACTCGCGCAAATCAGAGCATCCATAGTAAAATCTTATGGGCGTTCCATCCTCCAAAATCGAAAAATCCATGGAAAAACAAGCCAACCTAAAGACGCAGCACAGCACAAAGCAACGAATCATTGCCATTTGTCTCCCCACATGTCATTTGCCACTTCCAATTTTACATAAAAAAACCTTAACAAATTGTTAAGGTTTTTTTTATTTATTCTTTTTGGGAGAAAATGATTCCGCCCGTTTCAAGAAATAATTTTCCAATGGAATCATCGGGCCCATTTCGCACAACTGACTTTTTACTCGCATTATGAAGGAAACAGCTTTAACGCCGCTTATTATTGGAACGTAAATTTCAGACGGAATATTTCTAGGCGAAAAAGTGAATCGCATAAGCCAGTTGTCAAGTTCCTCGTTAACAAACAGCTCTACACCGAAATTAGAATTGTTAATCAAGACAATTTCATCGATAAAATCTCGAAGCGAGGTTTCATTTATGCAAAATTTCTTTTGACGTCTGAAAAAATTGCTGTAACCATAGTATAATTCCACTGGACCACTGGTCACCAATCCCTTCGGCGGCGTCGGTTTGTAGTCTGGTTTGTCCTTTACCGCCGGAATGCGACCGGTTTTCTCCGGAATGTCGCCGTCCAGCGTATGATTCTGCTGCATGTTGTATTGCAGGAAATGCCCCAATCCGCCCTTTTTTAATTCATTATCGTGGTAAGTGACTTTTACGCCTCCCAACGTAGAATTTTCCAAATTATGATCGAAGATCTCTTCTTCGTCTTCATCCACTCCAAGCACAAGTAATTTTGCGATTTCTCCCGCCAATGAGGACACTTTTGTGTTGTGATTTGCGCAGAAGCTGGTATAAAGCCCCGGACGCTCATAGAAGAAGAACTCCACCATGTTAAAAGCACAATCGCTCCCCGGTATTAGAACTCTCAAATCACGGCAAGCGCCCCCCAGGAGCAGCATTTCCTCATAAAAGCCTTTCAATGTAGTATCGCGAGCGAAAAATACCTCGTAGGACGCCTTAATATCAGAACATCCGTAGTGAAATTTTATGGGAGTACCCTCCTCCAGAATTGGCGGATCCATTGCCGTGCAATCGAAAATCACAATACTCAACAACGCCAAGTAACAATTTTTGACCATTTTGACCATATGGAGCCCTCGCTTTTGGATTATAAGAGTAAATTTTATGCCAATAAGAGTTAAAAATTCGTTAAAATTGCGTAAAATTATCGCCTATGGCAGAAAAATTTTTATTTTCTAAAATATGTTGCTTTTTTTGAAATTTTATGTTGATTCGGCCGTATATATTCGGAGATAGAAATATGTTGAAAAAAGCGTTATTTGGCGCAGCAGTGCTGTGCTTGTGTGTTTTCCAGACGAATGGCATGGGTAAGGATAGGAATACGAAGCCCTGGGATCCGTTTGCAATAGATATAGCGCTGATTGATTCGGGGAAATTGCATTCGTTTAAAACAATGGAAATGAAGGTTCTTGTCAAGAAAAATGGTTCTAAAGTCCGAATGTATTCATTGGAAATCTCGATTAACATGCTGCTTGAGGCCATTACCAAGGAGTTACGCAGAATCGTAGAGAAAGAGACTGGAGATAAGATAGAGCTTACATGCGGGTTCAAAGCATTCGATGAAACCGTATATGGATTCGAATATGGAGTCACATTTATGTTCTATCCGGAAGAGGCGCGGTTCTACAAAAATAACTATAAGCCTAATGAGGAGTTCTGGCAAGATGGCCGATATATTGCTAAGGGAATAACACTCGATGTGATGCTCGAAAAATTGGAGTACCATCAGAAAAGACGCCCGGGAATAACGATATGTGAGATCTTGGATTCGCGCCATGGCAGTTGGGGAGAGAATCACCGTCACGTTTCTGAAAAGTATGTGGGTAAGGATGAGAAGGGTAAGCCTATGTATAATTATGTGTATAACTATGTCGTTAATAAACCCGATAGTTGGGCATTTTCTGAGCCTTGCTCTAAGAGTTATTACGACAGTCTCCCAAGGGGAGATGAGCATGTCAAAAAAGACGTCGCAGTACTGTGTGAGGACATTTAAATCATTTGATTTTTTCCAGAATCGCCGACGATATCTTCTCATCCTTGTCCTTGCTGCCGCGGGAGGAGCCGAACTCGAAGCTGTAGGCGTCCTTCAGGCAGGCGCCGAATATGCCGGATATGGTGGAGATGATGCCCACAGCCTCTCCGGAGAGATTTCCCTTGTAGGAGGTCAGCATCAGTAGGCAGGCGACGAGACCGAGAGCCGCGCCGATCACCATGATGTTGAGGCGGCGATTTTTGCTTCTGGCGTTGATGATTCCTATCCGATCGTTTCTGCCAAAATCCCTTTTTTCCGGGAACCTACCCTGCCTGCCGTCGGTCTGCACAGCGGCTGTTTCGTCATTTTTCGCGGATTTCACCGCGTCCAAAACTATTCTCTCTATTGTCATTTTTTATCCTTTGATGTTGTAAAAACAGTGGCGACCGAAAATTCTCTTCGGTGCCATATGCGCGGCCCAATAGGGTTTTAGATCGCGATTGTGATAATGATCGCAACCGTCGGTCAAATCCGGCCATCTACCTTCCAAAACATTTTCCGCAACTTCGAGACACTTTCTAAAAACGCAGCAGTCCGTCGCTACCCCCTCTACCTTCTTAAGATTTGGATCATTTTTATTCCAGCAGGAGAACTGCAGCGGCGCCAGGCAGACGTCCCGGATCGTCGGAGCGAAATTTTTCCTCCACCGATTCAGCACCACGTTCGCCACAGCGACAAGCGACGCTATTCCGAATTCGTACAGCTCTCCTCGAGCCTCGCCGTAGATGGTTCTTGCCAATATTTCCAGATCTTCTTTGCCATAAGACTTCATTTTTATTCCTTTAGAAAATTGATTGTGATTAGATTTGTTTTAGCCACGTGAAAGACGGCGTTGCTTTTGTAGAAGCATTTTTCATCGGTATTTCTGTTGATTACCTCCAGCCGGCAAGCTCCTCCTTTCAGTTCGTCGTATAGATTCATTCGCTGAGATGCGGAAAACTCCTTCACTCCGACTAACTTAACGCCTTCGGAAACGGTATCCTCGGTCGGATTTACTCCAAGATTTTTCAGCGTAGAAATCGATGAAATACGCAGAAATACGGATTTGCCGTCGTGAACAGTGCGGAACACGCAGGATTCCATCTGGCGCGGATGAGCTCCGTATTCGAAAAAACCGCCGTAGGGATAGAATCTACATTTCACAAGCTCTCCGGCATGCTCCAGTAGAACGACGTTTTGAGCATTCTTCTTGTATTTTTCCAGCAACGATGCGCCATTGCCGCAGGTAAGAAATACTTTTTCAAAAATACAGTCCGCCGGGAGCGCTATTTCGTAATCGTCGAAGGATTTTCCGCAGAAATTTCTCACATCGCCTTCGAGGCCATATCTTCCGGTGTTTTCAAAATTAATCGCGATTTTCGAACAACAGGACGCAGTATTGGTTATGTGGGACTGAGCGTCGATTTTTGGCGCGTTATATATGCTCGTTTTCCCTAAATTACGATCGATTTCTATTCTTTCCACCGTGGCTGCGCCGGCAAGAGCCATCGGAGACGTTGAAGCGTCCAGCGCGACAAAATCCGGCCAGCTGTTGGCCAATTTTATGGAGCTGAATTCATCTTCAGTCTCAAAAACGACGACGGAAGAAATATTTTCGTCCGTGTCGGCAACGCCTGGAAAGTCGCGGTCGTAGGTCTCCGACAACGATCTTATTCCCCTTAAAATTGTCATTATTTTTCCTCATTTATTCGACGCCAAATCCTATTTCAAACTGTCCCAACGACTTTTTGATGCTCGCGCAGCGGCCGCCGTTGGGCTGGATTTGGCAGATTGTGGGTGCAGTTTTGCGCGAGGTTATCTCGTGGAGATCTCGCGCCGGATATCAATGAACAACCCCGCCGCAGGCGGGCGGGGTTCAGTAGGTCGTGCTTTCGGCTCCTGCGCGCAGCGGAGCTGCTGGGCATTTAATCCTTAATTAAATCCCAGATCGTCGTAGTTCAGAGTCTTGTAGTCCTGACGGTTCGAAGAATTCCTCAAAGAAGATGGCGACTTGCTACGTCTTCCTGTATTTGTATTTGCATTTGCATTTGCATTTGTATCTTGTTCTCTAGCGTGCCCGTTGTGCTCGCGCCAGTCCTTCTCGCTATATGTGTCGTCCCCTCTAGTTTTACGGCAATCCTTCACATCGTGCTGTGTTTTAAGCGACAGTATCATTTTCCTGACATCCTGACCTCCTCCGCCCTCTCTTCTTCTGCGCTGATTCTCATAATTGTTCCCACTACGACCTTCGCCGCCACCACGCGAAGGAGGTCCATACCGACCTTCGCCGCCACCACGCGGAGAAGGTCCATACTGATCTTCTCCGTAGCCTGTACTTGCTCTGCTATCACGTTCTCTTTCGTAGTCGGTGCGCTTGTCTCCTTCTGATCTATCGGTCCGGCTTGTCCATTCCTGTCGCTGTTTTCTGGTTTGCGAATTAGATCGTTCATGCTGGCCTCCGCCGCCGTAGTCTCTTCCGCCGCCACTCATGGCTTCCGATTCGGATAGCGCCAACACAGCTAAACATGGAATCACCCATGACGCCAAATGGTAAGATTTATCGATAAAAACTGCCCGGGCGTTGCTCGAACTGCAAATTAGCGTTCGCCCATTTCCCGCAGCCCTATTTTTTTCATTTGTCATAATATGTCTCCTCAATATTTATTGAATAATCCCATGCGATTGCAGAACATTGTATCCTACATATATTAACATATGGTAAAAATTTTACTTTTATATAAAAAAATCTTGCCAGAAAAATATTTTTTCAAAAACGAGGCAAATTGCTACAAAACAACGTCCGGAAGATCTATCTCTCGAGTGATTACCCGCATTGTATTTATCGGATGGAGAGAAATCTTTATCCGAGTGGCGTGCTTTTTCAATTCGCTCTTCAGTTCCGAAACGTCCTGCGCCTTCAGCTGCGCCAAGCGCTCCATCTGCTCTTCCGGAGAATTTTTCACTTCGATCTCGGTCACGATATCTCCCGGATGAACTTTGCTGTCGTCTTCGCCGATAGCCGGATCATAGGATAGAATTTTCTCGAAATAATCTTCTCCGGAGCCGTCCGCACGACATCCGATGGTGATTTTCATGATTTTTTGATCCGCGCTGCCCAGAAACTGCGCTCTTATGATCTTTCCGGAAATTTTATCGCCGGAAAAACGCACGTCGCGGAGGGTGATCTGATCATCAACGGTGGCAAACATAAAATTTTTCGCCCCTACGCAGAAATCTATTTCCACATATCGGGACGAATAGTTCAGCAGCGCCGCCGCCTTTTGAATGGCATATCTCAGCGCGTTTTTCCCTCTGTTGGTGGCAAAAAATGAGCCGCAGAAGTCGTCCGCCAGCGCGTCCGGAATTTTTTTGATGAGCTTCCAGTTTTTTTTCTCAAATTCTCGGTCAGAAACGTGGGCCTCCAGGCATTCGAAGATATTTCCACGATGCTGGACCCTATTGCTGCAGCCGTAGTAGGTGAAATAATTCCAGGTCGGATGCTGGCGAGGATTCTGCACGGCATTCAATCGCAGAAAAAGATTTTTCTCTCGCCCCGATTGGGATTTTCCGTTTATGACATGCACGCGAGCGATTTCCGTCCTTTTTTGCCGATAATTCCAGCCAAGCGTCAGCTCTCCGTCAAAGTAAAATCTCTTGAAATTCACCTTTTTTGCCGAGGGTTCGCCTTCTTTTTTCACGTAAAAATCCTGAGATAACAGCGGATGAACCTTCAAGATTCCCATGACGTTTGGATTTATCTCCCTAACCCTGCAACGCAGCGGCGCATAGCCGTTTTTGTGCGAGATTTTGAAGATATTTTCGACGCTGGATTTTATGTTGGTGAATGAATTGACCATCCCGCAGCTGAATTTCTGCGCTATCATCGGGTATACGTCAATAATCCCAGCCGCCTGCTGAATCCAGCTGACGGACAGACTCAGGTTTATCCTTCCGTAGGGTTCGCGGGCAAGTCTTACCTTCAGAGAATTTTGCAAAATCTCACTTCCGGTTACGTCGATGTTTTTAACGCCGCGGTTTATGTGGGAAAGCGATAACTTCCCGCTTCTCATGTCCCAATAGAAAAGATTGCTGTCTCCTTCCAGAAAAATCGTCGGATTGCTCATGTCCCTCTCCGAAAAAAACAGATCGTCGAATAAAATTCTCTGATTTTTCAAAAGATGGCCATCAATTTTTCCATGATCCGCCATGTGTTGGCTGGAAAATTGCTTCAATTGAAGCTGATAATCGTCCGGCTCCGCAATCAACTCCAATTCAACGCTGGAACTGCTTAACCCCAGAGGAAAAGCCACCAGTCTGCCGGCAAATAGCAATCTAACCGCCGCCGTCGGCTCCAGCCGAATTCCGATTTTCGCGTACTTCTTGCGCAGCAGTTTTTCCGTGCATTTGGAGGCAATCAATACCTTGGCCGACGCAAAGCTGCATTCCTTCTGGGATATTTCCAGCGAAATCATTTCCTCATCGCCGCGCCAGACGGTCTTTTCTTCATAGAATGAATTGCTCCAGTCAAATATCAACTTCATTTTCTTTCCTTTTTCTTAAGAATGTTGTAAAGTGTGCCTTTGGCCATTGGGAGGACGTATGCGTTTAAATTTGAGCGGTTACCAGCGCGGAGTGTTTTTTCTATTTTTGATGATGGGAGTCAGTTGTTTCTGCGATATCATCGCCAAATTCATGGGCCAGAGACTGGACGCAATGGAGGTGATTTTCTTCCGATTTTTCTTCGGGCTGGTCACGCTTCTGCCGTTTATGGCGACCAGAGGCATGAAAATATTCCGAACCAAGCAGCTGGGATTCAACGTCATTAGAGGCGTCCTGGGAGCTCTGAGCTTTTTCCTCTACACCTATTCCGTGATTCACATCCCGCTGGCGGAGGTGGTGACCATTCTATGGACCATTCCACTGTTTGGCCTGGTGCTGTCCATATTTTTCCTGGGCGAATCTGTTCCGCTCATGAGGTGGGCCGCCACGTTAATTGGGTTCCTTGGACTATCCTTCATTACTCTGTACGACAGCGGGGCTTCCGTTTCCGTTCGACTACTCTACGCCGCCCCCATCGCGTCGTCGCTTTTGTTTGCGGTACAGGACGTCATGATCAAGAAGATCGTCGATCAGGAAGACAGAGTCACCATGTTGCTGTATTTCGCCCTCGTGGCCAGCCTGCTGACGTTGGTGCCGATGCTATTCGTGTGGAAGACCCCGACAGCCTTCGAAGCTACGATGCTGCTGTTGCTGGGTTTCAACGGGAATCTCATGCAATATCTCATATTCAAGGCCTTCAGCGCCACTGATTTGTCGGCGCTGGCACCCTACAGATACGTGGAGTTTCTCTTTAGCTCGTTTTTTGGATTCGTATTCTTCGCGGAAATTCCCGGCTTGAACGTGCTGATTGGCGCGCTTATCCTCGTTCCCAGCACACTCTACCTGGCTTACACCGAAAACCAAAGCAAAGCCGGCAAACTGCAGACGGCCGCCTAGACCGTTATATTTCCTCCAAAACGAGTTTCCAGCCGCACTGCATTTTCCATTCGTCGGTTTCCAATGAAAAATCCGTGACGCACATGGTCAACCATGGCCTGAAACACACGAATATCACATCTTCATATGATTTGTAGAGTTTCACTTGATTGTCCGAAGTACTAAATTTTATCGGATCCCCGAAATTGTTTACGACGCAGATGGATCCTTCAACGGCGGGGCGTATTAGCTGAACTTCCACAGATCCAGGATGGATTGACTGCCATAAATTTTGGATGCAGCCCAGCGTAATCTGAGAACCGATCCAAATTCTATCCACCAGCGGAGAATTCACATCTCGGCAGGTAATTATGCTTTTGTAACGTTTACGCTCGGTGGTTTCCAGAAATAATAGGTCGCCGTTGATGGATTTCTTAAACTCTCCGCTCGGAATGGGAAACAGCTCCTGAACGCAGTTCCTCGCGCTTTCCGGCGGTAATCCGGCAATGCCTAATATTAAGCTTGATTCATGCATTCTAATTCATCCATTCCGGCATGGTCGTCGGCGTTGTTCTTGACAGGCGTTCCAAATACTCGCCCAACTCCTCAGCCGAATCCCTTCTATTTTCATTATCTACTTCTTTTGCCACGGTGTTGCTCCTCGCCAGTTATTGGTCTTCGTAGATCGCTTTTAGCTGCAGTATCGCCACTAAATTTAATATAAGGCTATTTTCCTTACTTGCAATGGAATTTATTTTTATTTTCGCGGATCCAATGGCGCAATTCTCCTGAAACAGCGTCAACTCTTTGCTGATAATTTTGTTGATGGCTCTGAGAACCTCAAAAGCCGCTCCTGTGACCTCGTCCCTATCCACAATGGTGACCAAAAATTCCACCCGGGACATTAAATTTTTCCCTTGTAGAACATTTTGTAGCTCAAAAATAATGTGCGGCGTTTTTCTCAATTCTTCCGGAGGTTTGGACGGAAAAATCGGCCATTTTAGTTCTTTTTTTATGGCATTGATAATGCCCATATCCCAGGGTAGCATTCTGTTCTCCTTACAGGTTAAGCGTTAATTGTATATTGTTCGTTGATCAGTTAAGAACTGCGTGGAATAGAACCAGGTCGTTGGCCGGTTCTACGATTGGAAATTGAGTTGGGGTGAAGGTTTTATCTTTAACGACCACGCGAAAATCCCGCGGGAAATTTTCCAGCCACTTTACGCGAAAAAGATATAGCGCGCGCCTTGCGGAAATATCCCGAATGGAAATCGAAGCCCAAACTTCTTTCCAGAGCGTATACTCCGAAACCCACAGATTATCGGCGGATAATTTTTTCTCCAGCGCCTCTATTTTCACTTTTGTATCAAATAAATTTTTGAACATTAAAAACCTAAAAAATTCTCAAATTTAGGAACGGGCTGAGCAATTGCTTCACACCCTGGGAAATAACCCCGTCCTGCTTATAGGAGAATCTCTCCTGATAGGCGTTAGCCACCAACATTAGATTTGCCAGCTTCAGCTGATAGGGAATATTCTCGACTTTGTCCGCTATTCCAGCTTCGTAAACAACTTTTATGGAAATCCTGTTCCGGTGACTGATGGATTTCCCGTAGCTAATGCAAAGGCAAAACTTATGATTTATCTTTTCGACGGAGTACTTTCCCTCTTTTTGCTCTTTTTCCCCAATCATAACGCTGACAATTTTTATAATTGGAGGCTTTGGCAGCGGGATCTTTATGATGTCGCAAAAAATGGTCGGATAATCGCTTTCTCCGAAATCAAAGTTGCAGATGGAGCACTTGTCCAGCGCATATTCCCAAGTTTGTTTCAAAATAGACTTCTGGATGATGGATTCGAGAGCTTCTCGAGTGGATTTTATTGTGTTGACAATCAAAGTGTCGTCGAAATCATGATCTATGCGCAGGTAATTTTTTGTTTCCTGCAGCGATATGATCTCGCTCTCTGGTTTTTTGATAAGGTTTAGCTGCATAATTCATTCTCCATTAAGTTATTCTGATTTTTCAGCGAATTTCAGCAATTTAATTGCATCGAAATCCACCACCTCGCCTCCGGTGCGCTTGGAGGCATAAAATTCCACAAAAGGCTTCGACGTGTAGGGATCTCTTAAAATTTGCAGTCCCTGTCTGTCGACTATCTGGTACCCAGAGTAGAAATCCCCAAACGCAATGGGCGTCGATTCCGTCCCTTCCGTAATTCCCGGCATGTCGTCGTCGATGATCACCGGATAGCCGAGCAGCGTTGACGGACATGATTCCGATGTGGACGGCTGCCACAGATACGCTCCATCCTTATTCTTTAGTTTTCTGACCTTAGCCAGAGCGGCCCTGGACATAATCCACTTCGCCTTTTTCACGTAAATTGGCTTAATGGAACAAACTATGTCTATGAGGATGTCGACACCCTTGTCGCCGGTCTCGAAATTTCCCTTAACTCCCGTGCAAAAATGCTGCAACTTGCCGAAATCTCTTTTCTCATCGGCGGAAGACTCGCATTGCAGGAATCCGTGAGGTTTGTTGTTGCCGTCTCCGTTCACAAAAGCGCTGTTTTCCAGCGCAGCGATTTTTTCCGAGACCTTGCCAATCAACCACTCTTCCACATTGATTTGCGAGTCGTCCAGCAATTTTTGGCTGGCGATTGGCTTCGCGAAAATTTCATGAACTGGAATTTTGATCTTTTTGATTTCCGGCGAGCCCGTTTCATTCCTGGTCTCGTCCGTGCTTGCGGCCCAGCCGGCTTCCGGCAGTTTGGAATCCACCAATATATCCACCGAACTGGTCGATATGGTGATGGAGCGAGAAATCGCCCTCACGGGAGAGAGATTTTTCAATTTCTCATTGATGTGCAGAGCTATTTCCTGCGGTATCAGATGTCCGCCGCTCTCTCCGGTCTTATCGCTCATGGATTTTGTAAGGAAATGATCCACTCCATGGCGAATATAATCGGAAAAATTCGATTTTTTGTAGGTATCGCCGCTTAATCTCTCCGACAACGGCATGGTTCCCGCTTCATTTTTCATAATATATTTCACCTTTCTGTGCGTTTCATCGCTGTTTTTTATAAAGTTATTTACGTCTTCACTTAATTCGGAAATGGCTTTCTCTATTTCTTTATCCATTTATTTTCCTTCTCAATTTATTGGATATTTCTTTGATTTTTTGCAGGATATCCCACTGATTTTTTACGTCTCCAACGGTGGCCGATGGACACGCGGGAAAGGTAACGACGGATATTTCCAGCAGATCGATATCCGTAAGATACTGACTATTATTGCTAAAATAACTGTCCCTTACCCTGTAGCCGATGGAGAATCCGTCAATGGCTTTATTTTTCAGCAGATAGTAAATCTCCTTTGCCTTTGGTATCTCCATAAGAAGGCGACACCTAATGAAAAGCCCGTAATTGTCTTCAGCAATGTCCTCAATTACCCCAATCGGAGAATTTACATCGTGCTGCCAGAGTAGTTTCGGCCTCCTTCCTAATTTAAAATCATCGATGGCTGCCGCGAAAGCTCCCCTTAGAACTACGTCGCCGTATCCGTCAGCCACGTTAAACACGCTGGCATATCCGGAAATCTCTCCATCGTCGCGCATCGATTTTAGATGCAAACATGGTGTTAAAAATTTCATATTTTTCCTATTCATTTATGGGCAGATATCCGAGAATTTCCCTTTTCTCATTGGTCGTAAGGAAATCTGCGTTTGATATTTTGTTCCAGAGACTCTCACGGCGAGACGATAGCGCCGAAACCGCATCGAGATCGAAAACTATCTCCACCCGCTCTTTAAATTTGATGGAAAGCCAACTGCTAAACTCCAGGCGAATAAATTCAGCCAAAGGCAAAACAGTGTCTTCCCAAAAATGCAATCTAGCCTCTTTGTAGCTCATGAAAGCGGAGTCCTGAGCTCCGATTAGAACTGGGGGAACGCCGAATGCCTGAGCTATCTCTCGAGCAACGGTATTTCTGCCGGAATCAAAATCCAAATCCTTCAGCGATTGACCCATTTCTTTCCATTCCAGGCCGCCCTCCAGAATCATAACCCTTCCAGCATTCTTCGCACCCGCGTAGGCGTTGTGAATGTCGGACCTTAGCTGCGCCCGCTGCTCTTCCGTGAGATTTTCTGCGTTCTTCACCAGCAGACAGCCGGAAGGCCGCCCGCCGTTTTGCATAACGGCCAAATTATGATTGGACATTTCGTTATATTGATCTATGGCTCGAAAAGCCGCCTGCAATGGACTGAACCCGTACCAATCATTCAGAGGATTGAACAGTTTCAGATGCAAAACATTTTCCTTTTTTAGATCGAATTTAGAGGAATCCACGCCGTACACGTAGAAATCAACGGCCGTTTTAGACGCGTTGGGAACTATTCGGACGCGATCGCTGCGCAGACAGTGCAATTCCCCATTATCATCATGGTGCACGAACGCATTTCCGGAAATCATGAGATAATTCACGACATTTTCCAGAAATGAACTTCTACTTTGACTACCGTTCGGCCTTCGCAGAACTTTCGCCACGACTTCGCTCTCCGTCGCGTCATCGATTTTTTTGGCCATTAGCGGAATGGAAGAGATACTTTTCGCAATTAAACTGATCGCCCTGTAGGCGAATACATTTTTCTGAAATCCTTCCTCCGAAAGAGCCTCATATGCACATGGTGTCCACCTGGGATCCCCAACGCCGTGATAGGCGAAGAAGCTATCTTTCCTTTGGGCGCCAAAATGCTTTAGCAAATTAAGCACACTTGCCTCCATCATATTTTTTGTATTATTTTTTTGTGCTGAACGCCATCATGTTCATATATTTTTTTATAAGAATCAAGTGTTTTTTTTAAAATGTATATTATTCAATGCACTAACCGCAAAAAATACTATTTCCTACCCATAAAAATTAACCGTTTATAAAAGATATTTTGGTGCAATTTGCCAACGGTGGCGCCGTTTTCAATTACAGTGGCGAGACACGTCATACTTCGGAGAAAATAACCGGGAATTAATTAATTGGTAGCACATTTGTGAAATAATTTCTGTGCTATGAGTAGATGTTTTGGGCGTATTTTTGTTTTTGTGTTCCTGGAAATCGTAATTCACAGTTTCCATAACTTTACTTTTGCGCGTTCCGAATACGACTCAGACTACGGCGCGGCAGGCATGCAACAGGGAGAGCAGCAAATGCCGAACCAAGAAAATTTCGAGGAAGAAGAGAAGGAGATTAAAGCAGGTGTTAGAGAGAGCATCAATCAGATTCTGAGAATAAATAAGCATGTGGATCCGAAGTATAAAAATCCCATAACAAGGGAAGAAGCAAAAGACCAAGACGTTGGCGAGAGGATAAGGAAGCTTCAAAAGGATATAAATTCCCTGGAAAGGATCCTGGACAAGTACGGAGGCGCCAAGCTAGGACTATCCGAACAAAAAAGCGAGAAGTCCGGCAAAAAGCCCGCCGCCCCAAAGCGAAGGAGACGTCGCCGCTCTAGCAGAGGTTCCAGCGGAGGCTATCCGCGGGGAATATATACCGTAAAGAGCGGCTACCATCCAAGCAGGTTGCCGCCAATCGGATCGACGTACGGCTATTCCGGCGGAACTGGACGATCCTTTTACGGCAATGGGGACTATAAAATCAAATCCTATGGTGCGGAAGGCGGAGGATCCTGCGGCCAGGGACGCAGCTGTAGTGAATCAAAATCCAGCAGGCGCAGAGCCAAGGGAGAGCACGGAGAACCAGCGCCCTTCAGAAGCACCCCAGGGTGCGAGACCGGCTGCGGCAGCTAATTTAGTTTCCATTGGAAAATTAATGACAAAAATGTTATCATACCGCCCGCAGTCACAGGTCAAAATGCCGCTGATATCAGTAGTTATCCCAGTATATAATACGGAAAAGTATCTGAGCAAATGCCTGGATAGCATTGTAAATCAAAGAGTTAACGACATCGAAATCATATGCGTAAATGATGGTTCCAGCGACGGTTCTTTGTCAATTTTAAGGGAATATGCCGAAAGAGATCCACGAATCGTCATCCTGGATCAGGAGAATCAAGGACAGGCCATAGCCAGAAATGCTGGTTTGCGAATATCAAAGGGAAAGTATGTTTCCTTTGTGGACAGCGACGATTGGATCGAACCATCTCTATACGAGCTGTCTTTATATTTTTTGGAAAACGAACGCACGGAATTAGTAATTTTCGACGTAAACATATGCGAAGATTCCACAACCCATTCCAATAGGTCCATGGCGAAGTATTTCAAGATGAAATTTCACGGCAATGTGAGGATTGACGGCGATGTAATCCTGAAAAGCGCCGTGTCGCCATGGAATAAAATATATCTCAGAGATATTATTTCCAAATATGAAATATCGTTTTCGGAAAGATTGCTCTACGAGGACAATTCATTTCACTGGAAGTACATGCTCCAGGCAAGAAACGCGTATTTCCTAGAAGAAAAACTTTACAATTATAGAATCCGTAAAAATTCCATCATGCATCGGACCAAATCAAAATTGTCAAGAGTTGAAGACCACTTTCTGGTCTGTCTGGATATATTTAACTATATGAAAAAATACGATTTGCTGGAAAAATATGGAAAAGCTATCCCGTTTTTTTTC
Source organism: Holosporaceae bacterium (assembly GCA_031288395.1). GTDB lineage: Bacteria > Pseudomonadota > Alphaproteobacteria > UBA3830 > UBA3830 > JAIRZM01. The sequence goes on from JAITRM010000031.1 coordinate 25,798, forward strand.
GAGCATTGCCTTGGAGTAGTGCTTGCCAATACAAACGATCCGCTAAAATCAGCCGAAATGGCCCAAAGCACTTGGTCAAAAATAAATATGCCCAGCAACCTGGACATTATCCATGCCCTTGAAAATAAAGATTACGATTATCTGGTAAAATGGATAAGCTACAGCCCGATGGAAAAAATATTTTCCCTGAAAAATCGCTATGGAAAAAGGACGCTTGCCATTTTCGGCTGCCAAATTCCAATATCGTAACCCGCTATGTTGAGGTTTTTTTGCGTATAAAATACAGCAGCGCTCCGCAGAAAATTATCAGAGCGGCCACCTGTAGATACTGCAAATTATTCCTGGCAACCTCTAAAAAATCAGCAAAAATGTAGCCGGCGCCTGCCACCGCCACCGACCAAATCATGGCGGCGGGAATGTTTAGGGATGAAAATCTAAACGGCGTAATTTCAGCCATCCCTATGACTATGGGGCTTATGTTCCTGATTCCGTAGATAAATCTAGATCCAAATATGAACGACGAGTCGTATTTTTTCAGAAATTTAATGACTTTATCCGATTTTTCAGAGAGAGTTGGATATCTTTTTAATAGCTTCAGGCCATAGCGCCGCCCGACAAAAAACAGACATTGCTCCGTAATTAACGTTCCCAGAAAAGCGGCTAGCATCACAAAATGCAAAGCCATTAGACCACGCTGACACAAAAAACCAGCGGTTAAAACGGCCAACTCTCCCTCGATGCAGGCAAAAAGAAAAACCGCGCAGTAGCCGTAACTCTCTATGAAATGTTCAAACAAAAACTTGCCTCTCCGCAGAAAATATAAATATACAGGTCATCCTCAGCGCAAATCAACTGCCGCCGCCACAATACTTCTAACTAAAATTTTAATTGCTTTTTATGGAACCGCAGCGTACAATTGCAGAGATGCTTGTTGCGAGGAAGAACCATGAGGCTTCTAGGTTGTTTTTGCTTTGCGCTATGCCTTTTCCGCTGCCATGCGGACGACGAAGGAAAAGTGGAATCGAAAGTCTACGCGGACATCAGCGAAACAGCTCAAAATGCTGCCGTTTCGTTCGGAGGGATACGCGGATTGCTCGGAATCAGTATGTTGTTTCAAAAATTCGGCGCTTCCATCGAAAATAGCGGCAATTTCACAGAAAAGAGTATGAATATTTTTGGCGCCAGCGCTGCCATGGAGTACGCCAAGGAGTTTCGGCATGGATTTTTAGTGGCCGTTGACATTGGGGCGGATATTTCCCCCAAAAGCAAGAAAGAAGGCGATTGGAACACCGTAAATCGCGAATATGAAAGCCAAAGGGGCGCCGTTTACCCAGGAACGCGCAGCGGCAAGTTTGAGACGGATGCATTTTCCCCCAATATTGCCCTGAAAGGCGGATATTTGCTACCCACCTATAAGTCAGTTATTTTCGTGAAGATTGGAGTATCCCAGGTGAGCGGCGTCTACTACTATAAACGGGATGGAGCCAAGGTTTGCGACGTTGGCGTGAAGGCCTTTGTTCCTTCCATTGCATTCGGTGGAGAGCGGAAAATAAATAATAAATGGGGGGCTTCTTTGGAAGTCGGCATGTCCATAAAAAGAAGAGTAAAGAGAAAAGAAGATAGCGTGGAACACAATATCAAAATCGACCGCACGATCATGAAGTTTATGGCCATCTACGACATCTCCCAGCAGAAGTAAAAACGCCCCTTTACGCCTTGAACAACCGTCGTTTTGCTAACGGCAGCCGCCGGCGCAAAGCTTGGAGCCCGTAGCACCAAGTGAAAACTTCTTTTCAACAGCGGCAAAAATCCTCGAATGCACGGCCTCCTTGGTTCCTTCCGCATCAATTAACACGGCACGGAATGAAAATGTATCCGCAATTTTCCTGAACCCTTCTCTTAGGCGACCATGTTCTTCGACATTCATGGCGTCGTATTCATCCTGGATCAAATGTCGTCCCCTAAGCCTGTACACCGATAATTCCGCTTTCATGTCCAGCACCAAAGTCAGATCCGGCTCAAAATCTCCCAAAGTCATGCGCTTCAGTTCCAGAATATTTTCTATGGGAATTCCTTCCAGAACGCCTTGATACACCAGAGAAGAATCGTAAAACCTATCGCAGATAACGAAGTATCCCCGCTCCAGCAGCGGAGATATGGTTTTGACGAAGTGTTCCCTTCGGGCGGCAAACAGCAGCAATAGGCAGCAGGTGCGGTCCATTTTGGGGGAAACTTTCAGCAGCTCTCGAATCTGCTCACAAAGCTCATTTCCGCCTGGCTCCCGAGTCAGATAGACTTTTTCGCCAAGATCCCTAAGCGCCCGCTCCAGTAAACTGGCCTGCGTCGACTTGCCAACGCCGTCTCCTCCCTCAAAAGTTACGAATTTTCCACGCATTTTTTTGCTACTCCCGATTAGCACGCCGTTGCGCTTGGAAACATTTTTCTTGCATCCTCAAATAAAGAATCCGATGAAGTAGCATTGTCGGACACTGGAGCTGCTGGTTTTTCCGCCGGCTTTAAAGCCGCGCCGATTATTTCGTGCAGATCCGGCAATCCGGAGGCGTAGGATATGCGCACCAAAATCATTTCCAGCACGACTTCCGGATTATCGCACAATTTCAGCTCATCGACGCTCTTTAGCAGCATCTGCCACACTCCCGAAAGAGCCGGAAGAGAAACAGCGCTGCAGAGCTCGTGCAGCTTTGGCAGCGCATTCTCGGAAATCGCATTTTCCTGAGGTTCGACATTTGTTTTAAAACATGTGAGGACGTAGACACAATCTATTAGACGCCTAACCACCATATGAGGTGAAATATTGGATTTGATTATGCTGCGATATTGGGCGATGGAATCTTTTAAATTGCCATTAAATATCAATCTCATGAGATCAATTATGTCTGTATCGTCCGAAACTCCAAGCATATCCCTCACATTTTGGACCGTAAGCTCGCTGCCTCCAGACATGTTTATTGCCTGATCCAGAATGGAAAGACTGTCCCGAATGGATCCGTCTCCGGCTCCGGCAATGAGAGACAACGCCTCCGCGCTGGCGGAAACGTGTTCCCGATTACATATGGACGACAAATACTGGGTGACCAAGCCCAAATCCACTTTCTTTAAATCAAATCTGAGGACGCGCGAAAGTATAGTTTCCGGGATTTTGTGGGTTTCGGTGGTGGCCAACAGGAATTTCACGTGGGATGGCGGCTCTTCCAAGGTCTTCAACAGCGCGTTAAAGGCGCTTTTGGAGAGCATGTGAACTTCGTCGATTATAAAAATCCTATATCGTCCACTGATGGGTCTGTACTGACAGGATTCTATGATTTCACGTACGTCGTCTACACTCGTGTTGCTGGCGGCGTCCGTTTCCACTACGTCCGTTTGATTGTCATTGGCGAATCCTGAACAAGACGCGCAGCGACAGCAGGGTTCTGGATCGCTTCGGTCATATTCTTCACAGCGAAAAGCCTTGGCCAAAATTCTGGCGATCGTTGTTTTTCCAACTCCGTGAGTTCCTGAGAAAAGTAAAGCTGCCCCCAGTCGGTTTCTCTGCATTCCATGGGTGATAATTCTAATTGCAATGTCCTGACCGATGACGTCGGCGAATTTTTGTGGACGATACTTGCTTGCCAGTGGAATGTAAACGCTCATGCAAATCTTCCCGCCATATGCACCGGGACAATCGACCCATTCGGTATTCGCTACGGCTGCTTTTTTCCAAACCTGACCGAATTCACAATCCTGAACGCCCAACCGTCCCGACGCGCAGTGTAGCAGAATGGCTACCAAAAGAACAGACAATTTTCTAAGCAAAAATCGCAAAAAGCGTTATCACGAAAAGCAAAATCTATGCTAGAAATACGCCGTATTCGACTTATGGAACTTCGAATGAATAATAACGGTTCGCCGACGGATTCGAAAAGTATCTCCATGGTTTACGGCTTACCACTGACAATATGGATTGTCGGCATAATAAGTTTTTTTTCCAATATAGCCTCTGTGGTTATTACCGCTTTCTCTCCGGAATTCATAATAAATATTTTGGGAGCGACGCCGGCGGCCATGGGCTACATTAGAGGACTATCGGAGGCTCTATCCTATCTGATAAAAATGGCGTCCGGCGTCTTCAGCGACTGGTTGGGCAAAAGAAAAATATTGATGTTAATCGGATACCTGGGCGCTGTCTTTGCAAAACCTATGTTTGCTCTATGTCAAGGATTGGGACTTTACATTTCCGCCCAGCTACTGGAAAGAATTACCAATGGATTGCGCGATACGCCACGAGATGCGCTCATAGCTGATTGTTCTCCGCGAGAACTTAAGGGAAGGAGCTACGGCGTCCGGCAAAGTTTTGCTTTTTTGGGATCCATGGTCGGTTCAATAATAGGATTTCTTCTCCTTTGGTACTTCGGCAGTTCGGCCTCCACCATTAGAATGGTATACATGCTGGCTGCAATTCCGATTGTGGTTGCGGTGTTGTTGATACATTTCGGAATTAAGGAGCCGAAAGGCATCGTCCGGTTGAGAGATCGCAAAGGCTTTCCCATAAAAAAAGCTGACATTAAACAGCTGGGGCCAAAGTTTTGGTACTACATGCTGGTGTGTTTCATATTCATGTGCTCGCGCTACAGCGAGTCGTTTTTGATATACCGAGCCCAGAGCATTGGCCTTGAAGTTCAATATGCACCGCTGGTTTTGACGCTCATGCATCTATTTAATTCTCCCACTTCAAGAATAGTTGGCAATTGGTCAGATAAGCACGAAAGAAAACTTTTTCTGGCCTTTGGATTTTCCATGATGCTGGTTTCCTGCATCGTGCTGGCGCTCGCCAATGAAATCTGGCACGTAATGATTGGCGTCGCCATCTACGGCATTCATTACGGGGCCACCCAGGGGACGTTCTACGCCGTAGTATCCGACTATTCTCCGCCGCAAATTAAGGCGACCTCCATAGGAATTTTCAACATGGTATGCTGCGTAGGCATGTGCATTTCCAATGTGCTCACCGGAGAACTATGGAAACACTACGACGCTGAAGTTGCTTTTATCGCAAACTCAACCATTACGTTTGTTGCCGCCATCTGCGTTATGTTTATCAGCAATCCCGCCGCAAAATATGCAAAACCCGAGGCGATATGCGCGAAGAAATAAGACGAGTTCTGGCCTCCATCGAAAATTCGCTGGGTTTGCTGCGGAGGTTTCTTTGACGTTCCATCGCTGCAAAAACAAGCGGAAGAATTGTCCATTCTGAGCGCGTCTCCGGATCTATGGCTTGATCAGACAAAAGCCAAGGAAATTCTGCAAAAAAAAACTCAGCTCGACGAAGAACTAGCGAAGTTTTTGCGAGTGGAAGCGGAGTTTTCTGATTCAAAGGAAATGCTGGAACTGGCGGAGCAGGAAAACGACGAGCATCTTGCCCAGGAAATCGAAAATAATATTAGAAAATTGGAAGATTACCTGAAGATATACCAGCTGGAGTGCTTTTTCTCCGGCGAAGCCGATAAAAACAGCTGCTATCTCGAGGTTCACGCCGGCGCCGGCGGCACCGAAGCCCAAGATTGGGCTCGGATGTTGCTGCGCATGTATTACCGCTGGTCCGAAATCCATAAATATTCTGTCGAGCTTATGGAAGAAAGCGTCGGAGAAGAAGCCGGCGTCAAATCCTCCACCATTCGCATCAGCGGCGCCAAGGCCTATGGCTGGTTAAAAAGCGAATCCGGCGTTCATCGATTGGTTCGCATATCTCCGTTTGATTCCAACGCTCGCCGGCATACAAGTTTTGCGTCTGTTGGAGTTTATCCGGTGGTGGACGATTCCATCAATATAGAGGTAAACGACTCAGATCTGCGCATAGACACCTATCGCGCCTCCGGAGCCGGCGGGCAGCACGTCAACAAAACCGAAAGCGCCATACGCATCACCCATATTCCAACCGGGATTGTGGTGCAGTGTCAAACGGACCGTTCCCAGCATCGCAACAGAGCCATCGCGTTCGAAATGCTAAAATCCAGATTATATGAACTGGAGCTGCGTAAACGCGAAGAAAAAAACGCCGTTCAAAGCAAGGACGACATAGGATGGGGCAATCAAATTCGCTCCTACGTAATGCAGCCCTATCAAATGGTTAAGGATCTGCGCAGCGGATTCGAAAAGGGCAATGTGGCCGCCGTTCTTGACGGAGAAATCGACGAATTTCTGAGATCTTCCATCAGCGCAAAAGTGGGAACGCCCTAACCTTTATGCCGCATCATGCTGCGCTATAAAGAAACTCTTCTTTCAAATATCGGTATTAGAGCAAAAAGATAGTATTTTTTGACGGTTTCCCAATGGTATATTTTCATGAGCGGTAGGCCCAGGAATTTGTAGGTAATTTTCCTTCTGATGTAATGATTTTCATCGCAATTTATGTGATGTTGTCGCGAAAATTTTATGAAATCCTCCCGAGCCGCCAGCAAATCCTGCTGTTTTTTATCTCCCATGTCGCGGGTGGTTGATTTATAGTTCACCCAATAGAAATAGACCGCGCCCGGAACCGTAACCAATGTCTTCAGATAATAGATGGCGCGGATAGTGAAGGCGATGTCTTCGAAGAAAACGCCTTCCGGAAAGCGCAGCCGATGCCTTTCAATTTCCGACCTCCTGTAGATTTTGTTGTACACGTAGCATTTTCGCGGTGTTTCGGTTATTTTGTACTTCTCCAGCGTCAGTGAATAGAGCTTTTCTTCTGCTAGAACGAGTTTTTTTCTGGTTCTGGAGGATGGGTATTTGCGTATAATTCCGCAGCAGGCCATTTCGGCCCCATATTTTTTCGCGGCTCGGTGGAGTTTTTCGAAATAATCCAACTCTATCCAGTCGTCGGCGTCGACAAATCCCAAATACTCGCCGCTGGCCGCGTCCATGCCGGCGTTACGAGCAGCCCCCTGCCCAAGATTTTCCTGATGGAGGACGATAACGCGGCGGTCTTCGGTCGAATATTTTTCCAGAATTTCACGGGACCCGTCCGTCGATCCGTCGTTCACGCAAATAATCTCTATGTTTTCCAGAGTTTGATTCACGAGACTATCCAGGCAACGGGGCAGCAACGCTCCGGCATTGTAAACCGGAACGACTACCGATACTTTGGGGCGCATGGTATCTTCACTTCGATTTTGTCGCTCACAAGCTGCTTTTCATCATCCAGATATTTTTTCTGTGGACGACAAGCCTGTCTTCAACAAAGGACTCCACCACGCTATCGCCGTCTTTTTGAGCTTCTTTCAGTGCCTTGATCAAGGTTTTTTCCATAAGCATATGATCACTCAGCAGATCTTCGAGCATCTTTTCGGCGCTGAGCTTCGCGTTTCCGTCCTTTATGCTCGTCAGCTTCATAAAGGCCGAAAACGTGCCTATGGTCTTGCTATTCAAACCGCGTATGAGCTCGGCAACGGTATCAATCGCTTCAGCCAAATCTTCGTAATGCTTTTCAAAGGTTTTGTGCAGCTCCTTGAACCTAGGCCCCTCCACATTCCAGTGATAATTTTGCGTTTTCAGATACAAAGCATAATAATCTGCAAGAACAACTTCCAACAACTTCACCAAACCACCCATCTCTACCTCCATCTCCACATGCTAGGCCCATGATGACACAAAACTCTGCCAAAAGATACATGCTGGTTTTCATCGTAGAAATTCAGAAACGGAGTAGCGGTCGTTTTTTTCCAGAATTTTTCTGGAAAATTTTTCCAGATGAAAATAAGTCAAAAACGTGTCCGCATTATGGCGCTGATGAACCTGCGTGATTAGAGCATAGTCTACGAGATTTTTTTCCAGCGCGTAGTTGTAGAGTTTGGCGCCGCCGATTAACCAAAAATCGCCGTGTTTCGCGCAGACTTCCGGAAGAGTCCGGAAAATTTGAACGTTTGGCTGAAATTTTGCGCTGAGATCCCCGCCATTGTGTTTTAGACTCAATTCACTGGAGATAACGCAATGCATTCTTTCTTTCAGTGGCATTTCCTCAGTTTCCAAAAACGTGTTTTTTCCCATTGCTAACACACTGTTTTTGGTTTTCGCATAAAACAGTCGCCTGTCCTCCAGAAAACTCCAGGGAATGCTTCTATTTTTTGACAGGCCGAAATCTAGGTCGACTATGGCTATTAGCCTTATCAATTTTTCTGAACGCTCTCTAAAAATTCTCGCCGCAGGTTAGGATCGCTCTTTAGAATTCCACTAAAATACCTGGTTACGAATTTTGACTCCGGCTTTTTCACGCCCCTATGGGAAATACAAAAATGTTCAGCCTCCAGATACACCGCCGCGCCCTTAACCTCCAGCACAGATTCAAGAGCTTGCGCGATTTCCATGGTCATGCGTTCCTGCAATTGCAGCCTGCGCGCAAAACAATCGACGATGCGCGCCAATTTGCTAGCTCCCACGATTTTGCCCTGCGGCACATAGCCAACGCTCGCCGTACCAATTATGGGAACCAAATGATGCTCGCAGTGGGATTCGAAGCTAATATTTTTCAAAATTATTAGATCATCCATTCCGGAGTCGTAAAATTTACTGACTACGCTGGAAATATCAACGCCGTATCCGGAAAACGATTCTCCGTAGACTTTAGCAACCCTCGCCGGAGTTTCTTCCAATCTCGAAGAATCCGGATCAATCTTCCCAATGATGCCTTTTATGTGATGCTCTATATCCATGTGCCGCAGCCAAAATCCGGCTCAGCATAACATATTTTTTTTGTCCATGCTTGAGAAAATTTCCATTTCATTCGATCGTCGTGCTAAAATGCCTACGTTTTAGTTCGTTTCCACAATGGATAAAATAATAAAGAAGATAAAAAACCTGCACATCGTAAAGAACGGCAGAAACATTTACCCCTACATAAAGCCATACTGGTTCAGGTCGCTTTTGGCGATCCTGGTGACGTTTCCCGTTGGCACAATGGACGCGGTGATTGCTTGGTCTCTGAAGCCATACATGGATGTGGTAATGATAGAAAAAAATTTATCATCCAGCGCCTATGTTCCTCTTTTGATCGTAGTCTTTAGCGTGTTCCAGAGCGGATTCAATTATTCTGCAACCTATTTAAACGCCTGGGCTGGCGCGAAGATAAGCAACGGCCTTAAGTATGATCTTCTGCAGAAATTAATGAGATACGAAGCGACTTTTTTTGACAAAAATGCTTCCGGCTTGATACAGGCGCGCTTTAATACGGATGTGGATACGGCGTGTGCTGGATTATTGCGCCACATAAACATGTTCACTACGCGAATATTTTCATCATTTTCCTTGATTTGCGTTTTGTTTATAAACTCTTGGCAGTTGGCTGTCGTCGCCATGATAGTTTTGGTGATAGCTCTCTATCCGCTCTCCACGATTCGCAAGCGCATTTCCAGCATTGTCGGGAAAACGTTGTTTTCCAGTGCGGGCATCGCAACTTATTTCATTGAAGCCTTCAACGGAAATCGCATTATTACGTCCTATAACTTGTATGACTATCAGATGCAGAGGTTTTCCGACACTCTGGAGGAGGCGTTTAGACTGGGAATAAAAATGGTGCAGCGGACCGGCATTTTGTCCCCCATGATGCACTCGATTATTTCCGTAGGTATAGCGATAATTATTTGGATGGGAGGTTATCTGATATCCAATCATTGGCTAACGGCCGGTGGTTTTGTTTCATTTATTACGGCAGTTTTGCTGCTATACCAGCCGATAAAATCCATGGGAAACGACGTTAATTCGGTTCAGCAGTCCCTGATGGCCATTGAACGCGTATTCGAGTTGCTGGCGGAAATTCCGGCCATCACGAGCAAACCAAACGCAATTAGGCTAGAATTCGTGAAAAATAGCATCGAGTATAAAAATGTCGAGTTTGAGTACATAAAAGGTAGGCCGGTGCTCCGAAAAGTAAGTCTAAAAATAAAAGTTGGACAGACCGTGGCCCTCGTCGGGAATTCCGGAGGAGGAAAAACGACGCTTGTGAATCTTTTGCCAAGATTTTATGACATAAAATCCGGTAGCATCATGATCGACGGCCTAGACATTCGAGATGTGGAACTTGACTCTCTGCGGGATAAGATCGCCATTGTTTTTCAGGATAATTTCCTTTTTACTGGAACCATCCGCGAGAACATTTTGTTGGGCAAAAGAAACGCAACGGAGGAGGAGATCAATCTGGCTATAGAATCGGCGTGTTTAGGCGAATTCGTCAAAAGCCTCGACAAGGGAATTGATACCGAGATAGGAGAGCGTGGAATTCTGCTGTCCGGAGGTCAAAAACAGAGGGTAGCCATTGCCCGAGCATTCATAAAAAATGCTCCCATCGTGATTTTGGACGAAGCAACCTCTTCTCTGGACAACAAATCGGAGGCCGTCGTGCAACTCGCCATAGAAAACCTCATGAAAGATCGCACTGTTTTCATTGTCGCGCATCGATTGTCAACCGTAAAAAACGCCGATAGAATTGTCGTGGTAAACAACGGAAAGATCGTCGAATCCGGAGCTCACAAGACATTGATAGCGAAAAAAAACAGCGCCTACGCGTCGCTCTACCGCATGCAATTGACCTGAGAGATTTCCGAGACCATCTATATTTTCCTTTTCTCGATTATTTCGTCGATCAGGCCGAACTTCCTCGCCTCTTCCGGAGACATATAATTATCGCGGTCCATTGCCTTTTCGACCTCTTTCAGTGGCATTCCGGTGTGCTTTTCATATATTTTATTTGTGCGAGCACGAATGTTCAGAATTTCTTTCGCGTGAATCTCTATATCTGCCGCTTGTCCGCGAAATCCTCCGGACGGTTGGTGGATCATAATTCTGGAATTTGGCAGCGAACACCTTTTTCCCTTGGCTCCGGCCGTCAACAATAGCGATCCCATGGACGCCGCCTGACCTATGCATAGGGTGGTGACCTCCGGCACAATATATTGCATCGTATCGTATATGGATAGACCGGACGTTATCACTCCTCCCGGTGAATTTATGTAAAAGAAGATATCTTTCTTAGGATCTTCGGATTCCAAAAACAAAAGCTGAGCGCAGATTAAACTGGCCGATGTGTCATTGACCTCGCCGGTCAAAAACACGATGCGTTCCTTGAGGAGGCGGGAATAAATGTCATAGGAGCGTTCTCCCCGACTAGTTTGCTCCACGACCATCGGGACTAGCAGGCCCATGCGTTCGTCCATTTTGCCTCTCCACTTCTAAAACAAAAACTACTCTTCCTCTTTGGAATCGTGGGATTTTTTTGCGGACTCTCCGGAATCTTCGATCTTTTTCGCCGATTTACTCCCTTCCTGAACTTTGCCCGCGTCATCTTGGAAAAATTCAAAGGGTTCTTCGTCTATGGCTATTAGCTCCTTTACGGAGCACTTCTTCTCGCTAATTTTTACTTTTTTCAGCAAAAAATCGACGATCTTTTTCTCTAAAATCGGAGCAGCTATTATTCGCATCGCGTCGCTGTCATTGTACATATTCCAAATGGCCTTCTCGCGCCCGGGGTACACGGCCGCAATATTGCTGATGGCCTGAGAAATCTCGTTTTTCGTCACGCCAATCCTTTCCCTTTTTGCTACTTCCGCAACTACCAGTCCAAGCCTGACCCGCTCCGCTGCGATTTTGACGCATTCCTTTTCAATTTCCGGAGTAATTTCCTTCCCAAGTCTTTTACCTTCCTCTGAAATCTGACTGAGGACTTCCTTGCTCTCCGCGTCCAGCATTCCTTGCGGGATATCGAAATTATACATCTCGGACAGTTTATTCAGCAGATCTCGCTTCATGATATCACGTGAAATTGCATCGTACTTGGAAACGATCTGAGACTTCGCCCATTCCCTCAGCTTTTCTAAATTTTCATAACCGACATACTTCGCAAACTCATCGTCCAATTTATGCTCTTTGGCTTTGAAAATTTTCTTAACCACGGCCCTGTGGGCGATACTTCTCCCGGCCAACGCTTTATCTCGGAAGCCCGCCGGATAATTTATCGAAAACTCGCGAGTTTCAGAAATTTTCGCTCCGATCAAATGCTTCCAGAAATCGTCGACCAGAGTCTCTCTGCCAAGTACAACATCAAAATCTTTTATTAGATTATCTTTCCTGTTTTTGTCCGGTTTCAGTCGGCTTAAATCGATGATAATTTTCTGCCCATTTTCAACCTCTTCAGCGGTTTCATCTTCAACCCAGTCCTTATGTTCTTTCCGGATGGACTCCAGAATCGACTCTACCTCCTTAGGATCAACTTCAGCAACATGCTTTTCTATTTCTAGACCTGATACTTCCTGCAACTCAAAAGTCGGAAATACCTCTAATTTCAAGGTAAATTCCAGCCCATCGGCGCCTTCCTTTAGTGCGTCAGTACTATAGCTGTATATGAGCAAGTTCTCATCTTTCAGCACTTTGTCAATCGCAGAAGCGATTGCCGACTCCTTGGCTTTGGCTTGCAGGCTACTTCCCTGCGTGCGTCTGATGACGTCCAGCGGCACTTTCCCCGGGCGAAATCCATCCAAACGAGTCTTGGCCGCCGCTTCTTTGAGTTTGTCCGTTAAGGCAGCGTCGAGTTCGTTAGCAGACACAAAGATATTATAACACCTGGCAAGGCCATCGACTGTTTTTTCCACAATTTCCATAGCGGCTCCAATTGAACTAAAATCCTGGTGCGGGCGAAGGGATTTGAACCCCCACAGCGCAAGCTACCAGAACCTAAATCTGGCGTGTCTACCAGTTTCACCACGCCCGCAGCAACTCGTTTGCGCAGTATGTATAACATTTATTTTATTAACAAAAAACCACTATCTAAAATAAAAATCCATTGTCTTCGTCAACAGCTCGTCGATGCTAACCGTCGGCTGCCACTCCAAAATCGTCGCCGCTTTTTTGATGGACGGAACCCTTCTGGCAACATCCTGATATGATTTTCCATAATAACTAGCTGAGCTCATATTGGTAATTTTTATTTTTTTAACCACTTCTTTGAGTTTGTCGTATTTTCCTGCAAGTCTAACAACCCTCTCTGCCAATTCCTTTATGCTTAGCTCATTGTGGGGATTTCCGATGTTAAATATCTGTCCATCGGCGCAGTTATCCTTATTCTCTATAATTTTGATTAGCGCAGCTATCCCATCCGAAATGTACGTGAAACAGCGCAGCTGATTTCCTCCGTCAACCAGATTAATATCCTTTCCGTGCAGAATATTGCTCAAAAATTGGGAAATCACCCGGGAACTTCCACTTTCAGATTTGTAAATATCGTCCAGTCGAGGACCGTTCCAGTTAAATGGACGAAATAGCGTGTAGCGCAAGCCATTCTCTACCCCATATGCGTAAATTACGCGGTCCAGCATTTGTTTGGAGCAGGAATATATCCACCTTTGCTTGCCAATGGGACCGGTGACAAGATTGGATGTCTCCTCATCGAACTCCTCGTCTTCACACATCCCATATACCTCGCATGTGGATGGGAAGATTAGCCGCTTGCCATATTTCACCGCCCATTTCACAATTTGCATATTGGCCTCGAAATCCAATTCGAAAATCTTTGTAGGATTTTGCACATACATCGATGGAACGGCGATTGCCGCGAGAGGAAAGACCAGGTCGCAGCCTTTCAACTGCTCTTCCACCACGTCCACATCCTTCAATATGTCCGCTTTTATGAAATTAAATCTCTTATGCGTAAGCAAATGCTCTATTTTTGACGAGGCAATATCGATGGCGACGATGTTCCAATCCTCATGATTTTTAATAATTTCCTCGGACAAATGACCGCCTATGAAGCCGCCAGCTCCAACGATTAATATCTTCATTGTTTTCCCCTTCCTTTTCTCTTTTTTTCTAAAATATCACGAATAACAAAGCGAGGATGCTCGCAAACAGCGAAATAGGCTCTCCCCAAATATTCTCCCAAAAGACCGATTCCGAGAATAATTACACTTAATAGCAAAAAAACGAAAGCGAATCTCAGGCCATATCCATGGTGATGGGAGACGAATCTCTTAAACAATTCCACGAAGAAATACACTCCGCTCATGGCGGAAATTATCATTCCGAGCATGGTGAACACATGCAGCGGCCCCAGTGAAAATCCCGTCATTAGATCGAAGGTAATGCGAACTAACTTGTAAAAATTATACTTGGATCCGCCCGCTTTTCGCTCGGCATGTGTAACGGGAATATCTATGGGATTACCGGCGAATTTTTGAGCAAGCGCCGTGATAAAAGTCGACGTTTCTCTGGTTTTTACAACTTCATCGACTATGATTCTCTTATAGGCGCGCAACATGCAGCCGTGATCTTTTGTCTTTATGCCGGTTAGTTTCGCTCTCATGATGTTCACTATTCTGGAGGCGTTAGTTCGAAACCAGTTGTCTTGGCGGCTGGCCCTATATCCGCCCACCAAATCGTACCCCTCTTCCATTTTGCTCAGCAAATTCGGGATCTCTTCCGGCAGGTTTTGCAGATCTGCGTCCATGGTTACGATCACGTCTCCACGGACACGTTCAAATCCGGCAAGAATGGCCACATATTGGCCATAATTTCCGTTAAACGTAATTATTCTCAGGACATCAGAACGTTTCCTGAACCAAGCGCGCAGCATTTGGGGAGTCTTATCGGAACTACCGTCGTCAACTATGATAATTTCATACGCTTCTTTGGTTTCGTCCATAGTCTTCAACAGGCGACCAAAAAGCTCGTTCACGTTTTCTTGCTCGTTGAAAACAGGAACAACCACAGAAACTTTCGGTTTATTGCCGATCATGCTGCTCATCGTTAACTTTTTGCAATAAATGCTACTCCCACCAATATCAGAGAGATTCCAACTACCCTGTGCAGAGTAATAATTTCCCCCAAAAACGCCCATCCGGCAAGCGCCGTAATTACGAATCCCAAGCTGCTTATGGGATAGAGGAAGCTTACATCGAACTGAGAGATTAGATACATCCACAAAATCAGACCCATAACCAACACGAAAATCCCTACGCAAATATACATGTTGGTGACTATTGATATGCAAAGCGGAAGGAAGGGTTGACCATAATTGATCATGGCAGATCCCTTTTTAAAGACTATCTGGGCCGTGGAATTCATGATTATTTGCAGGAAAACGAGCGCAACGTTCAAAAATTTCATCGATTTGCGATCACCAAAAAATATTCATTAAAATCAAGGATCTTATGGACCATACTAACATCCGCAAAAACTTCTCTGTAGTCGTTCCGGGATAGTAGCAGAAAAATTCTATGATTTGTAGTATTCCATAACTTCCAAAAGTCTTCCTTTGTTATCAGCCGGTTTGTGTTTTTTTCGGATTTAGCCCCAAACTCCAGCTCTCCCACAAAATTCACAACGCCAACGGTATCGCGCAGGTATACGGGAAAATCTTGATAATACCTCCCGTAACAGAAGACTAAATCGTCGTTCCTTCTATTGAGATTGATGATTTCAGCAAAGCGCTTGGTGGAAGGCTTTTTTACCTCCTGATAGAAGGGCGCAGCCTTGTTTATGACCCACATCATATTGGCGCTCAGAAACAAATAAAACAGCATGCCTGAAAATCTAAAATTTTTGAAATGCGCCGCGCAGAGCAAAACAATTGCTCCAATCAGAAGCAAAGCGAAGAAGACATTTACCAATAGATTGGCGTTTGCATTCTCCACAACGTCGGCAATTTCTGCTTTTGCCAACAGATATGCGCCGCATGCAATGGCAAGTATCAGAATGTTTAGCCAAACGCCGTTCCTGAAATCTTTACCTCCGGAATCAATGGATTTCGCCAATGTTATTCCGGTTATCAAGGCCATGGGCTGCGCCGCCGGAAGGATATACGGTATCAATTTTGACTTGGAAAAAGAGAAAAAAAGCAAGACGCCAAGAATCCAACAGATCAGAAAAATGTTCTCGGAATTATTTTTGATTTTTTGCAGTGAATTCCTCAAGCCAGCCAAAAAAAAGCCTGTCCAGGGGATAAAACCCACCAATAAAACCGGAATAAAAAACCAGACGGGCTGATATCTGTAATGGATGGTGGTGGTGTACCTCAGAAAATGCTCCACTATGAAATAGTAATACAGGAAATCATCGTTTCTGCTTGCAATCAGTATGTGCCAGGGCAAGAATATTACGCAAAAGACCAGCAAGCCGGGAAGGTACAATATTTCTTTAATTTTTTCCCAACTGCCGGCAAATGCCATCCACAGAAAAACTACAAATGCCGGCAAAACAATTCCCACAAGACCCTTGGTCAGAGCCGCCAACGCCGCCAACGCGTACATGGCTATAATCCAGGGTTTTGGAGAAAATTTTCCGGCATTTTTACTCACAAAAACAAGATAAAAACACCATAGGGCTCCGTCCATTAGAACCGACAGCACGAGATCGAGAATGATTAATCTACTGTGGATATAATACAAAACGCTGGTGGCCAATATTCCAGTTGCCAGAAGGCCGGCGTTGGGGGAATAACATCGCGAGCCAACGAAGAACACGCTGAGGCATCCGATGATTGCAAAAAGCATCACCCAAATTCTCATGGATATTTCATCTATGCCAAACGCCTTGATGGAGGCCGCCTGCATCCAATAGAACAGAGGAGGTTTTTCGAAATATTTCAGTCCGTTGAGGCGCGGCGTTACGTAGTCTCCGGTTACGGTCATTTCCCTTGGAATTTCTGCATACCTGCCTTCGTCCGGATCCGCAAAGCATCTGTTTCCAATTTCGTAGGAGAAGAAAAACAACAGCAGCAGCGAGAGGAAAAAAGTTCCCCTGGCTCCACTTAAATTCACACTTTGGTTCTTTTTCATAAGAAATCCAGCTGATCGGAGCGGGCGAAGGGAATCGAACCCTCGTCCCAAGCTTGGGAAGCTCGTGCTCTACCATTGAGCTACGCCCGCGTGGCCGCCAGAATACTACAAGGCGCACTTTTTTCGAAGCGGAAAAATACCGAGAAATTATCTTGCTTCGCGTCGAGCAGTTTTCGCATCTTCTTTCACATCAAACCCCAGAGACTTCTCCACGATAAACTTTGGCCGCATCTTAACTTCGTCGTATATGCGCGATACATATGCTCCCATAATTCCCAGCGCCAAGAACAGCATGCCGAATAGCAGCAGAACTATCACCAGCATAGTAGCTACTCCGGTCACCGATTTCCACCATCCGAACAATTTGGCACACACCATAAATGCGGCGCCCGATACGGACAAAGTTGAGAGAGTCAACCCCAGCACCGTTATCATGTTTAGCAGAAAGTCGGAAAACGCCACGATGCCATTGAACCCTATCCTTAAATTGCCGGTGACGCGATTGTATTTTCCCTTTCCTCCGGCTCTTGAAAGCCGATCGAACGGTAGCAAATAGGTTTTAAAACCAACCAGGCTGGTTAAACCCCGCAAAAATCCGTGACTTTCGCGCAAACGCATCAATTCACCGACAACCCTACGATCCAGTAGGCGAAAATCGCCGGTGTTGCGCGGAATATCTACGGAGGCAATTTTGTTGATGACCCAGTA
>JAITRM010000005.1 GCA_031288395.1 Holosporaceae bacterium
CAAAACGCTGAATTTTCTGGCCTTCTAAAGGTGGATTAGGAAATAAAGGTTAGCTCCTTGAAAATGGCTGAGAATTCAGAGTATTTACCAAATAATTCCTATCTTTATGACGCAATCCCCGCGCACACTATAGGATTGACAGAAATTATAAATAGCGTCACGCTGCGCCCTAAGGAGTGTGTAATGTCGGAGCGAATATGCTGCGGTAGCGCGGAATTTTTGTGAGGAGATGAAGTGCACCGAAAAAATCTGAGAGAAAAACTTGAGCGGTATAATCCGACAGGCGAAGAAGAAGTCGCCAGCAGGGCGAAAACGCTGGAATTTATAGATTCGCATGCGGATTGCTTCGAGAGATCGTTGTCGATCGGGCATTTCACCGGATCTTGTTGGCTGGTAAATCGCGACGGCACGAAGTTTCTTCTCACCCTTCACAAAAAGATCGGACGTTGGCTGCAGCTGGGAGGACACGCCGACGGCGATCCAGATCTCGCTCGAGTTTCGCTGAAAGAGGCTCGCGAGGAATCCGGGCTACAAAACATCGGGCTGCTGTCGGATGAAATATTTGACGTCGGCGTCCATCTGATCTCGGAATACGAGGGAATCCCGGCGCATTATCACTACGACGTCAGATTTTTACTGAAGACAACCGACAATGACGAGGACATACAAATCTCTGCCGAGTCAAATGATCTAAAATGGTTCGAGGAACTGTCGGCTCTTCCTCCGAATTCCGGCGTCAATATTTCGAGGATGTTTGAAAAATGGAAAGGCGACAATAGACCATGAACATTTTCGTCACCGTGATCCGCAGGTATTTGTAGGAATCCCAATGAAACATACTTTCGAAAAAGCATTGAATATTTTCAATTACCCATTTTTTAAGTTATTGAGGACTGCCCATGAGGTTCACCTGCAAAACTTTGACGAGCAGACGGTGCAAATCAGCGATATCCTAAGCGTGAAGAGCGGAGGGTGCTCCGAAGATTGCGCCTACTGCGCCCAATCGGCCAGAAACGGCGCGAAAATGCCAAAGCAGCCCATGCTGGATTTGGAAACGGTGATGGAGACTGCTCGCAGAGCTAAAGAGCGCGGTGCAAGTCGATTCTGCATGAGCACATCCGGCCGCTGCTTATCTTCCGACGTCGAATTCGAGAAAATATGCGAAATGGTAAGGTCCGTAAAGGCCCTTGGACTGGAAACCTGTGTCACACTCGGATTTCTGACGGAAATTCAAGCGCAAAAACTAAAAGAAGCCGGACTGGATTACTACAATCATAACGTAGATACATCGCCGGAATTTTATGCGCAGATCGTTTCCACCAGAACCATTGAGGATCGCATCAAAACCATAGAAATTGTGCAGAAGGCCGGCATCCACGTGTGCTCCGGTGGCATTGTCGGCATGGGAGAAACCAACGAAGACCGAATCAAAATGCTGGTTTTGCTCGCAAATCTGGAAATTCCGCCCAGCTGCATGCCCCTGAACAAACTGGTGAAAATTTCCGGTACCCGCATCGATGATTCAAACCCCATCGACGACTTCGACTTCGTGAGAATGATCGCGCTGGCGCGCATTCTGATGCCGAAATCCTACGTGAAGATCGCCGCAGGGCGGAACACGCTGCCGGAATCCACCCAGGCCCTATGCATTTTCGCCGGAGCCAACGCACTATTTTCCAGCGAAAAACTGCTGACCGTCGATAACATAAAAGATAACGCCGATGGAAAATTATTCGACAGATTAAATCTAAAAATAGAAAGTCCTAATTTGTGATCCCATGAAAAAATAAAAAGGAGTTATTGTGAATTCGAAAAAAAGCATTGTCATCGTAAGTTTTGGCACTCTGCTGGAGTGGGCGGAATTTACATTTTTCGCCTACATGGCGGACCATTTGTCGCGTTTGTTCTTTCCCGTTGACGATGCCTCTTTCGCCCGACTGAAAATCTATGGAGTGTTCGCTGCCAGCTATATCATGCGCCCGGTCGGAGCAATTATTTTCGGACACATGGGCGATAAATACGGACGCAAAACGCCCATGATAGCCTCGCTTTTGCTAATGGCGTTGGCGACCTGCGGCATAGGCATATTGCCGATCTATGACTCCGTGGGCGGCATTTCCTCATTTCTTCTGATTATTTTGAGAATGATTCAAGGAGTTGCCGTCGGTGGAGAATTTAACGGCGCTACGGTGCTACTCACGGAATATGACAAACGTCGTCCATTTTTAGCCGGCTCCTGGACCTCCTTTGCAGCTTCGGCCGGCATGGCTCTTGGCAGTTTGGCCGCCACTATTGTATCTTTCTTTGACAGCGGCTTCCTGTGGAGGGTTCCGTTTCTGCTGAGCGCTGTCATTGCGCTGGCCGCCGTATATTTGCGCCAAGACATGAGAGAAACCGACGATTTCTGCCAAGCCAAAGAAAATAACGAACTGTTTGATGTTCCGATATCCGCTGCCTGGCGTCACAACAAAGCCGGCCTGGCTTGCACCGCTGCTTTTTCCATATTCGTTTCGGTTTTTGTTTACACCGGAAACGTATACTATAGGGCCATGGCGGTAAGCGTCGGCGGTTTACCAGCAGAGCAGGCGGCAACGGCAATTACTGTCGGCGTTGTGTTGAACACCGTGTTGATTCCTATCTTTGCTCATATAGCAGACAGATCTAATGGGTACAAATTGTGTTTTACGGGATTATTTCTCGCTCTAGTCTTGAGTCCTTTAATAATGTTTCTAGCCATCAGTGGTAATTTTGCCCACACCGTATTGGGCCAATTGATATACGGTGTTCTGGACGCCATTGTCTCTGCCACTGCATTTACCGTGCTCCTAAAACAATTCAAAACCGGCACAAAATACAGTGGCAGCAGCCTGGCCTGGTCCGTGAGTACGGCCATATTCGGCGGAACTGCGCTGATGGTAAACGAGTTCCTCGTTGGATACTTAAACTTGCTCTTCGGTCCAGGATTATACATGTCGCTCAGCGCTCTTATTTGCCTGATTACCGTCGGCTACATTTGCAAAAAATCTATTCAAATTTAAGGTTACTAAAAAGCGAATTTATAAAATCAGCCTTACCGGTCCAATTGCTTTAGCCGAACGCTTATACCGCGTCCCGCAGAAAAAGACGGTCGCGCCGAAGCGATGGCAGTGGGAGCGCTCTATTTCCAGCGCAGATGGTATACTTCCTGCTGACCGAAGCTTTTCGCCAGAGAAATCACTCCGACATATTCGGTGGAGTATTTTTCGTAATATTTTAGACCTTTTTGAGCATACTCGTTGCATTCGTCGCTGGTTTCTCCATGAAGAAGGGACACAAACTGCTGCGTTGCGTAAACCTGACCAACGGCCGTCACCGGCTCCAGCCTTGCGGCGCGGTTTATGTGCCCTCCGTAGAAATTCATTTTCTTTATGAACGGATCCTGGGCAACGAACACAGGTCCAGAATGCAAAGATATTCTCGCCCTTATGGGAAATGGAAATTCCGGATATTTTTTCCCTAGATTTTCTACGATATCACAGTATTTCAGTCCAAAATTTGCTATTTTAATAGCGCTGTCCGCCACGGCAAAGACGGCGTCGCCCCAGGTGTTAAGCGACTCCAGCGGAACGCCTATTTTTTCCATGGCGGAGTTCAATTTCTCGAGAAAATCCAAAAATGACGCGATATGTTCGTCCTGCAGCTTGCTATAGCCGGACAAATCAGAGAACATCATGGATCTGATGACTCTATCCGGCGATTTTGATATGTGAGGATCGAACGACAGAGCGTTTTTTCGAGGCAAAACCAGGGCTGTCTCTATCTTTTCCGCCGCACCGGTATTCTCGCTGAGTTCATCAAGATCTATCAAATGCAGAGTGCTTATGTTGGTCCAGCGATCTATGAAATCGGCAGGGCCGCCGGGAATAGGATCTGTCCTTGAATGCCAGACTGCCATCAGGTGCGGATCCGTGGTCAAAAATTTCCCGCGCATTACGGCGCTGCCGTGCATAACGTGGTTCGAGAACCTGTAGAGCATGTCGTGTCCCAGATAGCGATCTTCGCTTGCAAAATTTACGGAATGGGCGCTGGCTAAAATTTTCTCAAACCTCTTTTCCCAGCGAGGACCGGCGTGGCGGACATTGGTTTCCACAAAGTCCGAAATGGCAAAGGGAAGGATGATGTTAACCTCTCCTCCGATGCTCTGGAGCGCCTCGACAAATATTATGTCAGCTCCGCAGGAAGCAGAGCTGTAACCTATCTTGGCATTGATGCTTTGAAGTTTTTCAGTAATCATCCGCTTTACGTCGTTTTCTAGTTCCTGCGGAAACAAAGACACCTGAAAACTCGGATGATCGATGGCATGGCCGGTGAATACCACGATGGTCGGAGGTACAAGAATGTCCAATGCAGCGTTGGGAACCTTGAAACCGGCCTCGCGAAGGAAGTACAACTGCTGCCTTGCGGTCACGATAGCAATGTAGTTTTCGTTGTCACTTTGCTTCATGGCTTCTTCATAGAGCTTGCAGGCGTCGTCTTCGCGACCGATCAGCAGCTGGGCTTCTGCCAGATCTATGAGTTCGCTGAAGGAAGCTTCTAAACCGAACGGAGGCAGTAATTTCAGCACCTCGCTGGAGAGTTGTTTCGCCAACGCGTCTTCACCGGTAAGCCAAGATAACCACGCGGCGTTCATGCCGGTATTTGTTTTTTTCTTGATTTTAAAAGAAGCCAAATATAATTCTCTTGATATTTCAAGATCTCGGCAATGATGGGAATACTTCCAGGATTCCTTGAATATGTGTCCGATATTTGCCATGGCGTCGGCATTTCCGGTTGCCAAAAACTTGCTGGCACGCAGGTCTTCAATGGTAATCATCATTTCGTCGGAGGATTCATCCTTCTGGGGAACAGTTCCCAGAATCGGATATATGAGCTTTCTGGATTCTTCGACGGCCCCGGTTTTTAGCAACACTAAAGAATAGGCTTGGGCAAGCGCTATATTGTCCGGATGCCTCTGAAATGCCTTTTTGGCCATTACGTGGGCTTTAAACATATGGCCTGCAGCGATTAAATCCATAATCTTGGTTTCTATTCCAACAGAGTCTGAATTTGTAATTTCAGTTTCGTCGTCGCCAAACTCTTCTTCGTCAATGGAGTCCTCCAGGATTGGCGGCATTTCTTTTGCTTCTTCAGCCGGCTTTTTTTCATCCATGGATTGCCGCGCATCTCTCTGCGGTTTGGTTTCTTTTTTACTTTTTATCTCTTTTGTCATGGGGCGCCTCGTTTTAGCACAATATTTTTTTATAATAATCAAAAAAAATTAACTTTTGGTAAAAGTTATTGCTTTAAAATGTTTTTTAGCGGCGATGTTTGAAAATGCAGTGGAGGTGGAGAAAATGGAGACGGAAAGCGCGGCGGAGCTAGGCGATTTTATTAAAAAATCAGCCAAAATTTTGGTGATAGATGATCAGGAGGGCACTCAGTCCCTTCTAAAGCGTAGATTGTCCATATACGGGTATCACGTTATGCAGGCCACGGACTTCAAGCTGGCTACGAAAGCTCTCGCCGAACATGGCGCCGACGTTATATTCCTGAACATGTTCATCGGTGGAAACAGCAGCCACGATTTTTTGAGAAATCTGAAAAAAAATGATCTCCATAGAAATATTCCGGTCGTTATGATTTCCAGTGATAGCGATATTGAATTGGTGGTTAAATGCATCGAAAGTGGAGCGGAGGACTACCTGATAAAACCGCTCAACCAGACGCTACTGAGAGCAAGACTGGCCAATTGCGTAGCCAAAAAGGAAGCCCATGACAAGGAAATTGCCTATCTTGCCCAAATCGAACATGGTCGGCGACAAATTGTTGCACAGGAAAAAATGGCCTCCTTGGGCGTTTTGATAGGTTCAATTTCTCAGGAGTTGAAAAATCCTCTCAATTTTATCATCAATTACGCTGAGGTCAGTTCCGAGATCTGCGGAGAGCTTTTGGGAAAAATGAGCGCCAGCGGAAATGGTATTACGGAACGCGAGTTTCAGGACTTTTTGCCGGACAAATTGAAAAAGCTAGCCGCCAATGTGACAAAAATCTTTGAATATGGCAGAGATGCGGATAAAATCATTAGGTTTATGTTGGATCAATCCAACACCTCCGGCGGGAAAAAGCATCCCGGCAGTATAAATAAAGTAATTTCGCAGACGATCTCCATACTGCTCTCCGCCTACAGAAACAGCGGCGTTACTAAATTGCCTAAAATAGAGACGGTTTTTGATCATGCAATTCCGCATATCAAAATATCCGTCCAAACATTCAGTAAGGCAATCTACAATATATTGGATAACGCCGTGTATTCGGTGATACACAAATTTTCAAACATCGATGAGGCGAAAATACTAATAAAAACGGAAAATACCCCATCAAGTCTTGAAATTTCAATTTATGATAACGGCAGCGGCATCAAGCAGGAAATAAAAGACAAAATATTCGATCCATTTTTTACCACAAAGCCGGAAGGAGCTGGTCCGGGACTAGGCCTATTCACAGCTCAGGAAATCATTCTGGATCACGACGGAAATATATCGGTGATTTCCGTGGAGGGGGACTACGCAGAGTTTCTGATTTCTCTGAAGAAATGATTTCTCCACAACAGATCTTTCAATTTGGAAAAGCGGCATAATTTGCAAATTCACGCAGGCCTATGAAAGGGGGAGCCTGCCGTTTGAAACTCGGAACTGATGGCGTGAACAAAAAACCCTGCCCCAGATCCGCTCCTGATTCTTTAACGCAATTCAGCTGCTGCAAAGTTTCTATTCCCTCCGCGACCACTTCACACCCTATTTCATGAGAAACTTGGGTCATGAATTTCAGGAGAGTTCGCGTTTTCTTATCAGATGGAGCTGTCTGCACAAATTTTTTGTCGATTTTCACTATATCCAGAGGGAGTTCGCTCATGAAGGCCAAACCCGAATATTGCGTCCCAAAATCGTCCAAGGCTATTTTTACATTACGGCTGCGCAGTATGTTCAGGTTCTTTTTTGCCTGGGCAAGAGTATGTGGAGGCGTATTTTCGCTTACTTCCAGAACCACGTTACCGCCGTCTATGCGCATTTCATCGAGAACTTCGAAAAAATTGTGGCAAAATGTGTCATCAATGACGTCCTGCGCCGTCATGTTTATGAAGAAAACGAAACCGTCACATTTGCGGTTTTTATTTTTATGGCTACCGCTGGGAAGTATACGGAATATATCCCTTAGTATGCGATGTGCGCTGGGATATTCGGCAGAAGAATGCTCTCTTTGATAGAGAGCTTCATAGCCAAAAACAGAATCATCGCTCAATCTGACTAGCGGTTGCAGTCTTATCCTATTCATCATAATTAACGCTGTATTTTACAAAGATATAGTATTTTAATTCAAATATTCAAGGTCTTTCGAAAAAATTGTTTAAATTTTTAGCGAACAACCTTACATAGGAGGGTCTCCCATGACAACATTGGGCGATGTTCGGAGTCTTTTCCATCTGCCGAAGCAGGGAATTCATCTCTTCGACGCTTAATTTTTTTCCGGCGCGTAGGCTGCTGTGGCAGGAAATGGTCGACAGAACGCGGTTTATTTTTTCGTCCATGGAATAGGAATCGCTAAATGTTGAAAGCTCATCCACTAAATCAATCACCAGAGACTTTGCGTCGCAGTTTTCCAAAATTGCGGGAACGGCGTTTATGGTCACCAAATCCTGAGCTAACTTCTCATAATAGAGACCAAATTTCAGCAGCAAATCCCTATTATTTTCCAACAATTCCATTTGCGCCGCAGTTAGAGGGCAAATCTCCGGCAGCAACAGCGTTTGAGAATCCAAAGAAAGATTGTTTTTCAGTTTTTCAAGGTAGATTCTTTCGGCAGCAGCATGTTGATCCACAATTACCAGATCTCCGTCGCCGAGCGCTACGATATATGTGTTTTCTATTTGTCCCACCGCCGTTCCGAGAAAAATTTTCTCCGCATTCTCGGGGATTCCAGCTTCCGGCGTCTTTTCGCTAATGTTTATTTGTTCCGCAGGAGGCAATTTTTGAGGAAAAGCTTCTTCTGCGTTTGACAAAGAAATCATGCTCGGAAAAGTTTTTCGTCCGCTTCGCTCGCCAAAATTCACAGAATACAGCGAAGCTGACTCACTCTTCCCTCGGCGATCGTCAAGCATCCCAGTTACAGGTACGCTTGCTCCGAATGCTCGAAGCTTTTTCTTCAACTCCGACACGATGAATTGCCTGATCTTCTCGGATTCTCTAAACCTTACTTCGATTTTTGATGGGTGGGCGTTTACGTCCACTTCGTGTACCGGTATTTCCAGGTAGAGCGCCGCTGCAGCATATCTGCCCTGAGGCGTCAATCCGGCATAGGCGGACTTCAGGGCAGATGCAAAAATTCTATCCTTCACGAAGCGTCTGTTCACAAAAAAGCATTGATGACTTCCGGAAGCCTTGTTGAAGGTGGGAACTCCTGTGAATCCATGCAACTTTAGCCCATCCATTTCGGCGTCGATGGGAAATGTGTTTTCCCTAAAGGCGCTGCCCAAAACGTCCTCTATGCGTCTCTGCCAGCCATCTACCTTGGGATAAAAAGCCTTTTCTTTGGCGGAATCTAGAAAGCGAAACGAAACTTCCGGAAAAGCCAAAGCAACGTGGTTGAGAGCGCTGTAACAGGCGTCTAGCTCTGAAGAATCAGACTTTAAAAATTTCAGTCGCGCCGGAGTGGCGAAAAACAGATCCCTCACTTCGATGGTAGTTCCGCATGAACGAGTCGTTGGGGAGAGACCAAAATTCTCACATCCCTCCAGTCGAACTGACCAAGCTCCAGACGATGAATCAGTAGCCGACATAATTTCCAGACGCGAAACCGACGCGATGGAAGGCAGGGCCTCGCCGCGAAATCCGAATGTGTGTATATCTAATAGATTTTCACCATTCAGCTTGGATGTGGCGTGACTCAACACGCAGAGTTCGAGGGACTCTTTGTCCATGCCGCAACCATTGTCACTGACGGAGATAAAGCTCTTTCCGGCGTCTATGACTTTTACCTCAATTTCCGTGGCGCCAGCGTCAATGGCGTTTTCCAATAATTCCTTAATTACGGAAGCCGGACGCTCTATTACCTCTCCGGCGGCAATCTGGTTAATCAAGTTCTGTGGCAGGAGCTTTATTTTCATAATTTGTCCTCTAGGGTTCCTCATGGTAGATCAATTGAGCGGAAAATTAAAGCAGCGTTGCGTCGTATGCAAAAGTTTGCGTGAATAAAATTTATAAAAATTGTAGATTTATTGCCGCATTTTTGCTTATACTCCAGGGTCATGACAGGAGGTATTTCTGTGAAACTATGCCTGTGGTTATTGGTGGCTTTTACGTTGTGTTCGTCTTCTAGCGGCAAGGAAGAATCATTTCAGGAAAGCTTGGCGAAGCTGCATATTCCCGACGATTATAAATTGGAGGAAATAATTATTGGAAATAAGAGCGCGCCTCACACTGCGGTTATATATTTATCCTTCACCTGCGCTCATTGCAGAGTTTTTTTCAATGGTGAATTTAAGAAAATTCGAAAAAAGTACGTTGACGCCGGAATAGTTAAAGTATGTCTGAGGAACTATTTGGACGATCTCGGAGCACTGGAGGCCGCCATTTTGGTTAGATGCCTTGGAGGAAAATCGTCGAATACTGTTCTGGAATTATCCCAAAAAGTGTTTTCCAGCCAGGAAGAATGGCAACAATCAAAGGACCCAAGGAAATTCCTAAAGGGTATTTTCAAATCGTACGGCAAAAATAAAATCGACGCCTGTTGTGAAAACAAAGAAATTTCCGCGGGGCTGATGAAGGAACAGCAGAGGGCGCATGAACTGAAAATAGCGCTGGTTCCGTCCTTCATTGTCGACGGCAAGGTGTACCAAGGCGAGCTTACATACGAAAGATTGGAAGAAATCCTAAAACGCAGCCAATAAAATCGCTTACGCGCAGATTTTTACCGAATTTCCGCCGCTCTGCTTGGCTATATACATGAACTTATCGGCGATAGATATTGCATCTTGAATGGACATTTTTCCACCACTTTCCAGGCAGCATACGCCCACGCTTACGGTACACAGGACTTCCTGGAAAGGAGAAGCTTCTATTTTCTTCTGAATTCTGTGGGCAATGTCAACCGCCGTTAATTTGTCGACTTCGGTCATAACGATGATAAATTCGTCTCCACCGTATCTGGCGATGATATCCGAAGAGCGCACGTACCTTTTTATATTATTGGAGATGTATTTTAGCATAGAATCTGCAAAAGCATGACCAAATTTGTCATTTATAAATTTAAATTTGTCGATATCAATCATGAGGATGGCAGAGCTGACGAAATTATGGCCGTTCATTTCCAAAAAATCTTCCAAAAACGAGCGATTGTATACCTCCGTAGTGGAGTCAATGGCCGACAGATACAAACTTTTTTTTATTTTCACGGAAAACATCTCGTGCAACCTATTGTATTTAATTAGGGAGTTTATACGACTCGCTATAATCATTCTGTTGGAGCTTAAATTGATAATATCCGTGCAGCCAAAACTCAACCGCATTGACCGCTTGGCTTTTTCCTTAGTGTCTTTGTCAAAGGTGAAGACTATCGGCTTGTATTTGTTGGTTTTTTTCAGACGTATGCTGGCGCAGCATTCATTGGCTTGTTCGCTGGCCATGCTTATGAGAAACAAATCCGCATTGTAAATATTATCGATGACAGGCCATGTATTCAGCGTGACCAATTCGGTATTTTTCAGAACGCTTTCGTGTAAAAAATCCACATTATCGTGGAAAATGCTGACTATTTTGCGTCTGCCAATTTCTCCTATGTGCACGTGGCTCAGCAGACTCTCGTCAAATCTATCCTTTAGCGCAGCCAGCGCGTTCATTCTGTCCACCAAGGTCGAACCTTTTATGTCCGTGTAGATAAAATCATCCATGGTAGCGCAAAAAAATTGCGGAATATTAGCTCCTTTTCCATTTTTAGAATCCAGCACGCCGACAATGGGAATGACGTTGCACTGCTGCCTCAGGATCGAAAAAAAATCTCGGAATGTGTTGGATATCCTTTGAGGAACCGATATGAGAACTATATCTATCGATTTGGAACTTATGATTCTCAGAGAATCTTCTATGGATTTGGAGAACTGGAGAGCAAAATAATGGTTCTTCAATTCGGATGAGATTTTCGAGAGATCGGCCTTATTTTCGTTAACTACCAGAACCCTTGCAACCATCTACTCCACTCTCCAGACAGCTGAATATTGTTTCCAGGAATCTATCAATAGAAAATGGCTTTGTTAAGAAGGCGTCCAATGTTTCTGAGATATTTTTTTTATATTCTCTTTCGTATATGGATAAACCAACAATTGGCATGATGCTGCTGCGATGTCCAGTTTTCATTTTGGAAATAAGTTTTTCCATAAACGACTCCTCCGCCAGCTCCGTATTGATTATGGCGAGGTCCTGCGGAGCTTCCTTAATCTTTATCAGCCCATCCATAGCCGATTTAGCGACGTAAACGTCAAATCCATTGGCCGTAAGCACATCTTCGTAAAGACGGCATTGCAGAGGACTTTGCTCTATCAAAACTGCTGATTTTCTAAACAAATTCGCCTGCATCTCTAGCGTATCCAAATTATTAGTTTTATGCTATGGCTTAAACGTTAAAAAATAGTTACCAAAAGCCGTCGGATCGCCACGGGAAGCGAAACGCTAACACTTTGTTTACCAAGTTTTTGTAGATTAACCTCGTTGATTCGGGCGTTACAGCAAGTTATGAAAAAAATTTTAATATTTTTGGCTTTGGGCTGCTTGATTTTGCTGCTGGCAGTTGCGACTATTCTATTTAGAGGGGCGCCGGCAAATCAGCGTGAAGTCGTAAAGGCAGTGGCGATAAAATAGCATTCATGAACAATCTGGTTGAGTTGTTTGTCGAGCATTTGAAAAGCGAGAGAAACTCATCGAAAAACACCGTGGAATCCTACATTTCAGATTTGGATGATTTCGGCAATCACGTTGATCTAAAGGGAGAGATAAAGGAAGGCGACATAATAGCCTATCTGGCGAAATTGGATGCGAAACAGTTGCGCACCTCAAGCATCAAGCGAAAATTGTCGACGCTAAGGCAGTTTTTTAAATTTTTATGCCAGGAAGAATTAATCAAAGATGATCCGACTGTTTTCATACATCAACCGAAACACCGGCGCCCCATTCCCCGCGTGGTCGATGAAGAAACCGTCCTGAAATTACAGAACGCAATTCTGCAATTCGGAACTAGAATGGAGCAGGTCCGGGCGCAATTGATCTTGTATTTGCTATACGGGAGCGGTCTGCGGGTGAGCGAACTGATATGCCTGAAACGCAATGCCATTGTGGACTCGAAATTCATCAGAATTTTGGGAAAAGGCGGCAAGGAGCGCATTATTCCGTTTACGCGGAGTCTGTTGCCGGTTCTTGAGGAATGGAACAGCCTAGGCGGAATGTCCGCCTGGATGTTTCCGTCGCCGAATTCACCCAAACACATTACCCGCCAGAGGATTTTTCAGATTCTGAGACAGCTGGCTGCGTTTGCGGAGCTGGATCCGAAGAAAATCTCTCCGCATGTTTTGCGGCACGCGTTCGCCACCCATCTGCTGGATAACGGAGCCGATCTGCTTAGCCTGAAAAAGATGTTGGGACACCAGGACATAGCTACGACGGAGATATATACCCACGTTAGTCACAAGAAACTGATAAAAACAGTGGAGGATTTCCACCCGCTTGGGAAAGTAAACAAGACGATCACTCATCGGAACTAGCGTCGCTATCACTTTGCTCAGATTCTTGTTTTATAGACTCCAATTCATTTAGTATGTTATCTACTTTTCCCCCATACATCTCATGATTATTGTCCAAGAAAGAAGGACTATATTCTACAATGGAAGAAGGTGCGATTATCGCCACTTTTTCTGCTATATTTATGAAAAGAAACAGTTGCCCATTGTGGTATTTCACCTTATTGTAGTACCCATCATTCTCGTAGTATTCCCACTTCTGGATACATTCACTCTTTTCGTAGTATAAATACGGATGCTCTAGCGAGAATCTACTGTTGTAGCACGATGCCGTGTTACGGCCGATTATATGGTAAAGTTCTCCTGCTGTTTCAGCTTCAAATTTCACTTTCACACTGTATCCTCTTGCCATCAAATTACTAGCTGCCTCTGCTATCGGACCACTAACTGTCATTTCCATTCCGTTTGCATTGAAAAATGCCAAAGCTGCCATAAGGCAAAATATTTTTTTCATTCTTATACACTCTAAATTAAAACGCTTTTTGTGCCAGACAATGTAGCGCGCAACACGCCGCGCATTAATAATATTTTTTTTTCCAAAAGCAAAGCAGCTAGAGGTTGTTATTTTAATAATTTCCGCATATCACAGGTAAAATTTGCAAAAAAAGTACGACAAAAATCATCGATTAAAGTATCATGGAACCGCGATGTCGAATAGATTGAAATCATTTTTTTTGATCGCCGGAATTTTGGCGGTGATTTTTGCCTGTGTTTTTCCCAACAGGGGACGGCCGGCTCTCGTGGTTGTCTACGTCCCCAATGCCCTAGGGATACGGGCGTCCTTGGTAAATATTGACCACGGAGAAGTCTTATACGTCAAGTGCAAATTCAAGAACGCCGGCGTATTGCATAATTCTTCGGACAAACACGGAATCTCCGCGGTGCTGAGCAGTCTTATGTTTAGGAAAATGCATGAACTTTCGCCGGAAGAATCTCTCGAAAAGATGGCGGAACTTGGTATGGCGCACTTCGACCCAAGCGCTTTTGGAGATGATTTCGCAGTTTCTTTTTTCGTACTGAAGGATGAAATCACGAAGGCGCTGAAATTCCTATCACCGGCCTTTTCTAGGCCAAATTTTACCAAAAACGACTTGGAATTTGCGAAAGAAAATTTTCCATTGATACCGGATATTGATTCTTCACACCCAAGAGAACTGCTGCTGGAAAAGCTAATGAGCATGCTCTACGCAAACCATCCCTACGGATTAAATTGCACCGGCACGGCTCAGGCCATAGCGAGCATCACAGCTGAAGACATAGACAAATTTGTGCAATCGAAATTCACCGGAGACAATTTGGAGGTAATATTTGCCGGAAACGTTTCAGCCATGGAGGTCAGCAAGTATCTAAACATTCTATTCGCCGAATTGCCCAGGCACAACGTCGACGCGCTGCCGGGCCAGAAGCAAAAAATTGACATTCCCATGTCCAGTGAAAAAATTTCCATCATAAATAATCCGAATGCACGCGATCTGGTGGGAGTGGCGGTCGGAGTTCGTCTGGATGAACTAACAGACCTGGAGCGCGCCGCTCTATACGTGCTGTTGGAAATATTTTACAACCATAAAACCGGAATTTTGACGGAGGGGCTGCGTTCCCGGAACATTTCCAACGAATTGGGACATTTTCTCCTTAAAAGGTCGCTCTCCGACGTGTTTTATACCTCTGTTTTCCTAGAGAAAAAAGACCTAGCGAATTATTTGAAGTATCTTGAAGAAAAAACGTCGCTTTCGGCCGGCGAGCTAGATCCAGAGCGGGTCGAAAAGGCAAAAGATTATCTTTTCCAGCGCTCTCTCAATGAATTTGTAGACCTGACAGACATCGACGAGACAAGCAAGATCCGCTCTCTGCCTTTTCGAGACGTTAGTTTAGAAAACATCGCCGCAGTGGCTAAAAAATTATGGGATAAATCTAAGACTCGCACCGTGATAATCGGCAACGAGATACCAATTCTCGATTACAAAGAGCACCGCTAGTCAATATTCGCCGACGCATAATCTAAAATTTTGCAAAAAAAAATTCAAAATTAATCAAAAATTAACCATCAAAAAGTAGAATTCATGACATTGCAGAGTCAAAAGGAATTAGCTATGTCAGAAAAAATATTATGGACCCCATCTCGGGAAAGAATCGAAGCCAGCAACGCTCATCATTTTATAAAGCTAGTTAAGGCTCGCGACGGATTTCAGGGCTCAACGTTCAATGATCTGTGGAAATGGTCCGTCGCCAATCCGCGCGATTTCTGGAATGCCGTTTGGGATTTTTCGGACATAGTGGGCGAAAAGGGCTCGTCCCGCATAACCAACGGCGCCACCAAATTCTGGGAGCATAGGTATTTTCCCGACGCCAAGTTGAATTTCGCCGAAAATCTTTTGAAAAGGAGAGACGATGCGCCGGCTCTGATTTTCTGGGGAGAAGAAAAGGTAAGGAAAATCATAAGCTGGAAGGAGTTGCACGAAGCGGTGGCCAAAACTGCCGCGGCCTTGAAAAATTTCGGCGTAAAAAAAGGAGATGTCGTCGGCGGTTATGTGGCCAATATGCCGGAAACCACCATAGCCGCTCTCGCCAGCATCAGTCTGGGCGCCGCCTGGGCCTCCTGTTCCCCAGACTTCGGAATTCCTGGAGCTCTCGATAGATTCGGTCAGGTTAAACCAAAGGTATTCTTCGCTGTGGACGGCTACTACTACAAAGGCAAGATCTTCAACAACCTTGAAAAGATCAAAAACATCGTGGATCAGGTGGAAAGCATCCAGAAAACGGTGATTATTCCCTACGTAGATTGCGGCCTTCCGGCGGGAAATCGCACGGAAGTCGTGTCATTTCAGGATTTTATCGGCGATGGATCGGCTCCGGAGCTCGTTTTCGAAAAGTTCCCCTTCGATCATCCCATCTATATCCTCTTCACGTCCGGCACGACCGGCGTTCCCAAGTGCATAGTGCACGGAGCGGGCGGAACGCTGCTGCAGCATAAGAAGGAGCAGCTGATTCACTGCGATATCAAGGAAGACGATCGGGTGCTGTACTTTACAACCTGCAGCTGGATGATGTGGAACTGGATAACTTCCGTTTTGTCCCAGAATGCAACTGTGTTGCAATACGAGGGACTGCCATTGTTCCCCAAGCCGGACGTTCTCTTCGACATGGCCGACGAATGTGGCATGACGTTCTTCGGAACGTCGGCAAAGTATCTGGATACGCTGCTGAAGACGGACTCTTGTCCCTTGAAGACTCACAAACTGGAAAAATTGAAGGCCATCGGATCCACTGGATCGCCGCTGTGCGAGGAGGATTTCGAGTTCGTCTACGCTAAAGTTAAGCGCGACGTCCATCTGAATTCTTTCTCCGGGGGAACGGATATTATTTCCTCCTTCGTTATGGGAAATCCAATTTCACCCGTATATTCCGGAGAGATGCAGGGATTTGGACTTGGCATGAACGTAAGGGTTTATGGTCCTAACCGAGAGGAGTTGCCCGTCGGCCAGCAGGGAGAGTTATGCTGCGTCACGCCGTTTGCCTCTCAGCCGATAAAATTCTGGGGCGATGTGGAAAACAAGAGACTCATCAGCTCCTACTTTGGTAAATTTGAAAATTGCTGGTGTCACGGCGATTGGATTGAGTTGACGAACCACGACGGAGTATTTATTTCCGGCAGAGCGGACGCAGTCCTCAATCCATCTGGAGTCAGAATCGGCACGGCCGAAATCTACTCCCAAGTCCAGAAAGTCGAAGAAATTCTGGAATGCTGCGCCGTTGGCCAGCAGTGGAAAAACGACGAGCGGGTCATTTTGTTCGTGGTTTTGCGGGACAATCTGCAGCTAACCGATGACATAAAAAAGAAAATTGTCTCGGTCATCAGGGCCAATGCAACTCCGCGACACGTGCCCAGCAAAATAATTCAAGTTCGCGGCGTTCCGAAGACCAACAACGGAAAATTGGTGGAAATCGCCGTCAAAAACGTGATTCACGGGCGAGCTGTGGTCAACAAAGACTCCATTGAAGATCCGTCGATTTTGAAAGAATACGAAAACATTTCAGAATTGCAGGAAGATTAAGCTTTTGAAATCAGTCGTTGGCGCACGGACAGCGTTGCGGAACAGACGGCTGAGGTTTGAGACTATCGGAGGAAACTTGGAGTAGACGCTCCCTTAGTGGTCGAGAGTATGTCTTTCGCGGGCCCCATTGAGTCTCCGATATTTCTCCATTGCTGAAAAAACCGTTTTTTTCCAATATTTTTATTGGTTTGATATTTTTCGGATGGACTGTGGCATGTAAAAACTCCGCATGAAAAATGCCACGCGCCTTCAGCTGCTCCACAATGGAAATTGTTTTCCCGAGCGTTTCCGTAGATAGGTGGTGTTTATGACACTCCATTTTGTAACCGGAATATCTTTGCCATATCATGTGGGCAATTTCGGCTTTTTTCGTCTCCTTGCCATCGAGCGGCCCCACCGAAATCCAGCCGATCAGCTCTCCGGAGTCCAGCACTATGAACAGACTCAGAGACCGCAAGGATTCAATACCTTGGACGCGAAATTTACATCTTTTCCGACAATAATCCTTTTCATCCGGTTTTCCACCGGCGTACAGTTCTATGTATTTTGGATCGTAGCACTCGTTGTTGCGAATTCTCATGTAGGCATCCAAATCTTCGTCGGAATCCGTGAACGGAACAAGATGATAACCGTGCGCCCGAAATATTTCTGTCAGCTGTTCCAGTGGAATTCCGTATTTGCAGGAGTATTTTTGCCACCTCTCACAATGATCATCCTCCAATACGGAAAAAGAGAGCCAAAAAAGCACAAGCGGTATTAAAATGCCTCCAAGCACCGGTTCCCTTTCCGCAAAACCCTACATACATGGTGGAGGGGGTAGGATTTGAACCTACGTAGACTTTCGTCGGCAGATTTACAGTCTGCTGCCATTGACCGCTCGGCCACCCCTCCAAAGGATCGCGCCAGCGTATAATAAACCACCGCCAGAATCTGTCAATTCTGCATTATGAGCAGTGCATGGCCACCTCATGAAAAGTTTTGAGGGAGGATTTGAGCAAGAGAGTGATGAGTCCATCCGGCCATTAGCCATACCGCTTTGCCATGGCAAATTTTTTCGAGGATTTTTAGGTAATTGGCTATTGATATCTCCTCGGCTCGAGTATTTTTATCATGGCCCAAAGTTTTCAGGGCCTCCTCCGGGTTAGCCAGAAGCGCGCCCAGAGATTTTACCACCACCTTCCTGCGGTGCGTAAACAGTAAAGCAAGCAAATCGTCAAACTGCGAGTATTTCTCCGCACATGGGCACTGATCTAATTTGAACGGAACGAATTTCAGCACGGTGGATTTCACTTTTGGCGCGGGGAAAAAGCTTCCTGGTTCCAGATCAAACATTTTCGAAACTTCGGATTTCCATTGGGCTAAAACGGACAGCCTGCCGTACGCTTTGGTGCATGGCGAAGCACAGAATCTAGCCGCAACTTCTTTTTGAAATGTCAAAATCAGCCGCTCATGGAGATGAAATTTCGGGAACCATCCACATATCAGTTTAGTGGAAATGTTATAGGGCAGGTTTGAAATAATTATGTTTGGAGCAACTGTTTCTAGATCAAATTTCAGAGCGTCGCATTCTATAATTTCCAATTTATCGCCAAAAATATGGCGCAAGTTTCGCCACACGTCGGCCCAGTGGCGGTCAAATTCCAGTAGGAATAATTTTTTTACATTTTGCCTCAGAATTTCCAAAGTTAATCCGCCTGGCCCTGGTCCGACTTCCAGCACAGTTTTTCCTTCGAGATTTCCAGCGGCCGAAACAATTTTTCGGCTGATTTTTTCATCAAAAAGAAAATTTTGTCCGAATCTTTTTTCAGTTTTACCCTGGAACGCGTCAAATATTGCCTTTGCCGAGAGATTTTCCCGTTTGCTAGATGAGCTCGCTCTGCGGTCCATATTTTTCGTTGATTTTTATGTAGGATTTCTTTCTCAAGTACTGCAGCTCTCTCTCCGCAAAAACACTTAGACGCTCGCCTATTTTCTGAATTTTCATATCATCCGGAGACGGATCCTTAATCTGCTGAGTTCGTCTATCCAACATGCATATGGTGATAATTCCCTGCGGAGTAGGCACCGGATTTCCTACGCCTCCGGCCGGAACCTCCGAAACCATTGCCCGAAACTGAGGCTGCATGCCCTCCAAAGTAATTGCTATCGGCTCGGAAACTTCGCAAAAACCAGAATCTTTTGCGCTCTTAATCATGGCGTGAGCGTTGGGGGAGTTCTTCTTCATATCCTGCGCATAATCCATGAGCCTGCTTACCTCTTCATTGGTGGGATTGGGAGAGCTGAACGGAGTCACTATTTGCACGAGCTTAAGATCCGTAAATGTGCTCGGACCGGCCTCTCTCTTGTCCTGCAGAAATAAAATAATATAGCCGCGAATGTTACGCACCACGGATCGGCTTCCGACGGTCATTTTGGCAAGCGCGGAATCTTCTTCCTCGGACAACTGTCCCGGAAATATCCAGCCGATCTCTCCGCCTTTGGAGGAATCCGGACTTTTGGAAAATTGCCGAGCTATACCGGCGAAATCAGCTCCACGAGCAAGCATTTGGCTCAAATTATTCACCTGTGACAGCACGGATTTTTCATTGGCGGGATCAGACACCGGGAAAAACATGCGATGCACATAAAACGATTCCCTATTCCGCTTCTCCTTTGCCTCTGCCAGAGTCCGATTTATTTCCGATTCGGAAATGTTTATGAATCTACCAAAGCGAGCTTTTATGTATTCGACCCAGGCGAGATTTATTTTTATCTGCTTCAATACTGTATTTTTATCTATATTTTTTTTGGCCAACAACTCGCCAAAGGCATCGCTTTCCATGTTGTTGCGCCTGGCTATGTCAGAAAAGGCGGATTTTATAGCATCTTCCGGAATCCAGCCCTCTTTGGGTTCATATTTTTTCGTGCATTGCCATCTGAGATATTCATGAATCATCTCCTTTAAAACTTCTCGCGAAATTTTCGCTTTCAGCTCCGGTGTAGCGTTGCCGCCGATGGAAAATAGAACCATATTGACCCGATCTTCCAGATCGTTGAAGGTAATAATATCACCGTTTATCACAGCAACAATGCCGTCGTACTCCCCAGTGCGTCCGACGGAAGCTCTCTGCGCGCCAGCATCTACATCGCCCATAGACAACAATAGAGCCACACAGCACAATCTTTTCACTAAAATCACCGGCGTAAAATCCCCTTGCTGATCAAGGCCCAAAATACTATGAAAAACGATAGAAATCAAATGGCGTCATATTGTATAATCCGCGCCAAAAGAGGTAGAATTGAACCGTTTAGCAAACGAAGTGCTGGTTAAAATTTTCAGAACAACCGTCTATTCCACGGCGGCGCTGGTTTTCTGTGCCTGGATAGTGCAATCTTCCAGATATCTCAGCGTCTTGAACACCAGCGGTATTAGCCTCGCGGAATTTCTAAGATTTACGTCCTATTTATCGGTCGACATAATGGCCATAATCCTGCCAATAGCGCTGGCCATCTCCGCCGCATTCGTTTATCAGAGATTTATAGAATCACAGCAACTTGTTGCGCTGCAATCGGCAGGTATCTCACCGATAAAAATGCTGTCCCCCCTCTTGGTTTTAACGACCATCGTGACATGCTATTTGTACGTCAATAATGCTTATGTTTCCCCGGTTGCTTGGAAGAAATTTCGCGCTCAGGAATTCAAAATAAGGAACAATGTCAATCCTCCGGAAAACGCCGGATCCATTTTTTCCAGCAATGGCTTTTCCATCTACGCCAGAGAATACGTTGGCAATTCGTATTTTCGCGACATATTCATCATCGACGTAAGGAATCCAGAAAAAACATATAGTTACTATGCGGAACATGGCGCCATAAGGAACAATGTGCTCATGCTCGTCAAAGGGGAACGGATTGAGATAGATCTACAAACTCACAGAGATTCGATCGCGCAATTCCAGTCCTACAATTGCAATCTAAAGGAAGTTTTGAGCATGGAAAATAAGCCTCCCCAACCCAATGAAAAATTCATCCACGAATTATTGCAGGAGAGTGGGAACGGCCCGGAGACGACGGCGCAAAAGGCGCTTTTTCATCAGAAAATGCTGTCTCCGCTCCTTGCTTTTATATTCTCGTTGCTGGCGTTTTTCATGATATTGCAGTCCCCCTACAGAAGAAAGCCGACCATTTTCAGAATGGGATGTCTTGTGTTTACAATTGTCCTGTTTCAGGGCATTTTTTTCTGGATCGCCAACACGAGCGCCAGGAGCCCTGAACTAATAGCTTTGAATTACGGAGTGGTGGGGGGCTCTTTTTTGGCGCTAATAATTTTAATCGGGCAAAAGCGTAAGTTCATAGAATGAAAAAAACACTTTTTAAATATCTTTTCAAAATGCAACTGAAAATAATGATTTTTTCGTCGTTGTCGGTGTTTTGTTTGATTTTGCTTTTTGATTTTGCGGAGATTGGCAGAAAATTTCCCATGTCCAGCGTGGATGAAACTCTTTTTGCGATAAAATTATCTCTTCTGAGAACCCCGTCGACTTTCGCTGAAATTCTGCACTACGTGTATTTTGCGACGGCGGCTTTTAGCCTTTGGAGTTTATGCAAATCCAATCAAATGACCATCTTAAAGTCCAGCGGTCAATCTCCGCAGCAAATATTGTATCCATTTGTTAGTTTTGCGATTTTCGCAGCGGCCGTCTGGCTGTTTGCCTTTCATCCATTGGGATTATTTTGTGAAAAACTGTTTTATAATGAAGCGTCCACTCGCGCAGATCGTCCCGAAGAAACGAATGAAAACATCTGGATAGATTGCCATAAAAGTAACGAAATAATCTTCATAAGAAGCATAGAAAAGGGCGAAATAAGCGGACTCTATCTATTCGATATGGCAAACAATGCGCGCATATTCGCCAGCAGAGCGGCAATAAAGGATGATCGATGGCTTTTAAAGGATGTAACCACCGCCGGTGACGACGGAATTAAAAGAAAAGATACGTTGGAAGTGCGAAGCAAAGTATCGCCGGATTTAATTTCTCTGCTGCTAAAGCCGCCGGCCAAGCAAGACATCTATTCATTGTACAAAATTTACCAAATACAAAAAGAAAACCTTGTAACCCTAAAACTCTATGAGTTAGGCTTGCATAAGCTGTTGGCAAACTTCGCTGGCTTCATTTTATTTGCCCTAATCGCAGCAATTATTTGTTTTCCCATTAACCATTATAAAACGAAGACCAACGTTGCCATAAAGGTTATAGGAAGCGCTATTTTGTTAAGATTCGTCAATAGCATGCTGGAATCTCTAGCGCACGCTGGCATAATATCCGCTCCCCTCGCCTGCTGGAGCCTGGCATCCGTATTGTTGTGTGTTTCCATAGCCGTGTTAATCTGGAAAGAAGTATGAAGAAATTCCTCACAGCAGCAGCAAGTTGCATATTTTTTTCATCGATACTGGGCGAAGAGATTTCCTTTATTAATTCCAACAATGCTCGACACACTAAAGAAGCGGTTTATTGTAGCGGAGACGTGATAATTGTGTACTATCGCCGCATAATATCCGCCGATGAAATTTCCTATGATAAAAAAAACGAACTCATAGAAGCGAAAGGAAACGTAATCATAAAAGATGAGAAACTGAACACATATTTTGCCGACTCGCTGTCCGTAAAGAAGAATTTTGCTTCCGGCAAGGCAAAAAACGTAAAGATAATAATGCCGGACAAGTCGCGATTAGCCGCTGAAGAATGCACCCTAAGAGATGGGAAATTCGAGTTAGAGAACGCGATTTTTACGCCCTGCTATGAATGTACAGATTGCGAAGAATTGACGTGGCAGATAAAGTCCCCTCTCGTAACTTTTGATCCGGAAGAATACACAGAGTACGAAAACGTAAAATTTGAGCTACTGGGCTCTCCAATTTTTTACATGCCATATTTGTCCCACGTGAGCCCGAAAATAAAAAGAAAGAGCGGTTTTTTGGTTCCGGAGCTTTCTGTTTCCAGCAAAAGGGGATTTGGCCTATGCCCCAAATATCTATGCTCCATTTCTGATTCTCAGGAACTGTTACTTAAACCGATTGTAACCTCCAAAATCGGCAGCGTTGGGTGGATTTACTACGGACTGCGATTCCCCAATGGGGAATTTAACATCGACGCCAGCATGACAGGCACAAAATCAGTATCCAACAAAGTTGGGGGCGATGATTTTGAGGAGAAAGCCATTAGAAAAATAAAGGATTCCGGCTATCGCGGACACGTATTTTCAAAAATAAGATATGAGATAAACGATATTTGGAGATGCAGTTCCGACATCAATTTGGCGTCCGATAGATATTACCTAAAAAGATTCCCCTTTTTCCCAAGCATCGACAGAGTCATGGAAAGTAACGCCAAACTGGAAGGATTTGACGACGAAAATTATACGTCCCTCAAGATGGCTATGTTTCAGAGCGAATACCTGGAAAACGTCCCGCGCATTCTCCCTGCTCTGGAACGCAATTATTCCCATGAGCTGATGGGCGGCACCTTTCACTGGGACTCCGTGTTTATGAATTTGGATTTCAATAACAACAGGTCGGCGCAAAAAATGATCTCTAAGGCCTCCTGGGATAAAAAAATACTGCTTCCACAGGGGAATATTTTTAATATCAAAGGAGTCGCTTTTTTCAGAGGATTGAATGTATCCGAAAGGCAAAAGACCGATTACGGATCGTCTTTCAATGCTGTTCCGCTCCTGCACTGTTCCTGGCAATGGCCGTTGGTTCTCTCTTCAAATTGGATGAGTACGATTGTAACACCGGTTGCCGGAACCATAATTTCCGTCAATAAAAAATACTATGATGTTTTTGAAGATCCAGTATGCGAAGCCAATATTCTGAACCTATTCGATGAAAATAGATCTGTTTCTCCCTACAATATAGACCCCGGTAAGCGTATTTATTATGGACTAAAGCTCGCCGGCTACAGCGGCGGAGAAAATTTGTATCGTTTTATGGTTGGAAGGTCAGCAGAACTCACGACTCCTCCGGAACGACTTGAAAGCTCCGGCCTAAAGCATAAGCATTCGAACATTATTACGGCTCTGGACGTCTTTTTGCTCGATGAACTCACCTTTGTGAGCAACGGCAGTTACTCCACCAGAGAAAAAAAATGGCTAACCCTGGAAGGGGGACTGCGTTTTTCCAATGAGAAAATTGACTTTGAAATACTGGCATTCAAAGGGAAGCAATGCCTATTTGATCCATTTGCAACGAACGCGTCTTCCTTAACGGAAGAACAGAAAATACAAAAGTATAAGGGAGTAATGTTGGATATCAGTTGGCATGCGAGTGACAGCATCACTCTTAAAGGCGGAATCGTAATTGGAAACGAGTTTAAAAATGCCACTAGCCTTCATGAAAAACCCCTAAACAGGTGCAAATTAGTGCGGCACAATGTCAGATTGCTGTGGCATAACGAATGCACGGAAATCCAGGCGATGGTTGAAAGGAGAAATCACAACGGCGGAGATCTAAAACCGGAAACAGTTTTCACATTTGTAGTTTACCTGAAAAATCTCGGGATTTAGCCTGCTCTTTTTTGTCTAAATATCTTTTGGCAAACGCCAGCGTGATGGTTTTCTTCTGCTGGAGAGATAGCTTGTCCAGCGTCTTTAAAACTTCTGCCATTGAAGCGACATTGCGATCGATCACATAAAGCAAATGAGACAGCACATCATCTGGAACCGTGAGTTCCAGATCCCGGGCTATTTTCTTTGCAATTTTGAACAGCAATTCATCGCCCGGATTTTGTATTTCCGCTGCCGATAGAGTCAGCATTCTCGATTTTAAGTCGTTCAGCTCCATATTCCAGGAAACAGGATTAGTTTTGCTTAAAATCAAAAAATATCTACCTTTTTCATGGGCAATGTTGAAAAAATGAAACAGCCAATCCTGACGTCCGGCGCTTATGGCCAAAAAATCATCAAAATTGTCGATGACAAAATTGCAATCCGAGGC
Source organism: Holosporaceae bacterium (assembly GCA_031288395.1). Classification (GTDB taxonomy): domain Bacteria; phylum Pseudomonadota; class Alphaproteobacteria; order UBA3830; family UBA3830; genus JAIRZM01. Next base: position 24,884 of record JAITRM010000005.1, read on the forward strand.
GAACAGATCCCGCGGATCGTGGTTGAGAGCCTCAGCCAAAACATATACGGCATTTGCAGTTTGCGCCCACAGCGCAGCCAAATGCGTTTTGCCGGTCCCGACGCCACCGAATAAAATCACTCCATTATGAGGCCATGTCGGCCATTCCGTCAAACAGGCAATGGCTTCGCTATTTTCATTGCTCTTGATGAAATCACTCCAGCGAATATTTTCAATTTTGGGAAAATCAAAAATTTCCTGTTGCATTACTGTTTGTAGGCCTGACTGGATTTGAATCTACTCAAGGCAAAGCCAATGAGATTTCGAGCAACGGCAGCTAACGGAATTGCCACCAATACTCCGATGGCTCCCAGTAATTCGACGCCTGCAAAAAATGAAAATAAAATCCACAGCGGATGGAGACCGGTTTTCTTCCCGACAAAACGCGGCGTTAGCACGTAGCCCTCAAAAAATTGTCCCACTGTGTAAATGCCCAGAATTATGTACACCTTTACCAAAGTCAGCGTGGGAAGGCTTATTAATATCACAAGGAAAAGGGAGAATAGCGCTCCGATAAATGGAATGAAAGACGAGAGCCCAGATATGACGCCGAGAAAAAGGTACTTGTCCACATCAATGGCCAGTAGCGACAAAACGTAGTAGGCGGATAAAATCGCAACCACATAAAATTGCCCATGAAAAAAATTTCCGAACGTTCTGCGTATTATCTTGGAAGTTTCGATCAGAACGCCTCTCTGTCGGTTTGGAACAGCGCTGCAAATGAAATCGCTGAGCATATTCCAATCCCTTAAAAAATAAAAAAATGAAATGGGCATAATTATGAAAAAGGAGAAGAAATTGGTGATAACATCCCGTTTGGACGCAATTCCCCCCACTATCGAAGCTAAAATATGCCCTTTTTGATCCAAATATTGTTGTATTTCTAGTTTTAAGTTCGCAATCGCCTGTTTGTATTGGACAAATTCCGCCGTGGAAAAAGTCCTATCCAAAAATAATACAAGCCCGTCGTAATACTCAGGCAGATGATTGGTTATCAAAAATAAATATTCCTTAATTCTCGGAAACGTTTCCATCCCAATCCATATAAACATGAACACAGAGCACAGCGAAAACATTAGGCTAAGCAGCGTCCTATTTATGTGATTTCCCAAGATGTTCACCAATGGAACGCACAGATACGCCAGAATGAATCCCACCACAAATGGAAAGCATATGTCTGAAAATAAACGAAAAAATATGAGAAAAAAGAGAAAAATAGCTATCCAAAATACAGATTTGCTATTTAAACAGTTTTGACCACAGCCAACGGTACTTTTGCGCATAATCCGCCCCCGAATAAAACGTAGAAACGCACACCATCATCGCCCCTGCATCCGCAAGGTATGGTATATTCATTGCCAAAAGCTTACAAGCCAGAATTAGGGATAGGAACAGCATCTGAATGGTAGTGTTAATTTTGCTGGAAATCAAAGGGTTAATTGGAAGATTTACTCCTCGATATCTGCAAAGCAATACCGCCGACAATATCAACAAATCCCTACAAATTACGACATGGACGACATAGACCGGAATAAATTCAGCATATGCCCATAGAGAATAGGCAACAACCATAAAAATTTTGTCCGCCAAGGGATCCAGCGCCGCTCCCAAAGAGGACGTGATCTTGAATTTTCTCGCGCAATAGCCGTCAAGAAAATCAGAAACGGCCGCGATGGCAAAAACTATGCTGCCTAGAGCAATGTAGTTATTTAAAACTAGTGGAATTAGCAGGAAAGATAATATTATCCGTGACAACGATAGACAATTGGGTACGTGCTTTAACATCGCATTTATTGCAATTGCGCATATCTAATATTCAGCGCGCGAAAAGCTTCAACATTTCTTTTATCAATACTAAAGACAATTTTCTCATTGGAAAAAGATTTCACCAAAGCTATTAATTCCCTCAGCTTAACCGCATTTTGCAAAAAATCTTTTGTGCGCAAGACAATCGTCATCTCTTCCGGCTTGCCCTGGTCAGGAACGTTTAAAATCACGCCGTAGTTTTTCAGCAAAAGTGAAACCTTTTTCGGAGAAAATCTATAGGACAACTCAGCTATGTAAAAAGAGTCGGAATGTTTCTCGTTTTCAATGGAATAATCGTAGATGCATTCCTGAATTTGAGCGTTGGATACTTTTTCGACGATTTGCGGATCAGCGTCCAACTTTTCCTTCACCAATTTGCGAAAAGCGGATCTGGCTGCTCTTGACAGCGCTTTTTGCTTGGCAGAAAACGAGTTTTCGTCGTCTTGCTTAACTTTTATTTCGTGAATTTCAAAAAAAGCGCCCTCGCCGGCCAGACACCGCCCAACCGCCAGCACCAAAAAGAACAAGAACTGTTTCAGGTTAAGATTATTCAATTATCTCTAATTCGCTAAAGAAAAATCCTATTTCCACGGCGGCGTTCTCCAAACTATCGGAACCGTGGACAGCGTTGTGTTCGATGCTTTCCCCAAAATCTCTGCGTATCGTGCCAATTTCCGCATTCGCTGGATTTGTGGCTCCCATGAGTTCTCTATTTCTAAGAACAGCATTTTCTCCACCTAAAACCTGCGCAACAATCGGGCCAGACGACATATACTCGCAAAAACTGCCGTAGAAGGCTCTTTCCCGATGAATTTCATAAAACTTCTCTGCCTGAGACGTAGTCAGTCGAAGCCTTTTCTGAGCTATGATCCTGAGGCCAGCCTGCTCGAATCTGGAATTGATTGCTCCCGTCAGATTTCTAGAGACAGCGTCCGGCTTGATGAGAGAAAGCGTTCTTTCCATTTTTTATACCACCTTTTCCCAACCTTTTGTCGATTGTCTCCAGTAGTTTACATTTTTCGAATTATTTTTCAAGTCAGCGTACAGCATTTCGGCACGTTCCGCCTGAGACAAATCCTCAAAAACAAAAAAAATTCTCTCAAAATTTTCTCCGTAGCTTTTATAATCGAATGCATCGACCAGCACCTGCACTACCGCACCATTGGGATTTTCTCCTACGCTGGTGAGATAAATCGGCTGTTGATCGCAAAAGCCAAAGTCTTTATCTCCGTGCGGGATAAACGCGTTCGTAGAAAACGTCCAAAGAGCTTTATCAACGGCCTTCACACGCTCTTCCGACGGAGAACAAAAGAGACAACGCTGCCCAGAAACATAGATTTTCTCCAGAATGCGCACCAGCGACGAGACTAAGTGCCCACTAGCGGTGTGGTAAAAACTTATTTCCATTTTTTAACGTATCGCCGTCATCTCTTTGAGAAACTCATACAAAAGATGTACTCCGAAGCCGGTAGCTCCTTTGGCGCAGACGAAAAGATCGTCGGAGGTATGTTCGACGCCAGCTATGTCCAGGTGCGCCCAATCCACGTTATTCACAAATCTTTTCAAAAACTGCGCTGCCGTAATGCTTCCTCCACGAATATTCGACTTTGCGATATTCTGCATGTCTGCTATTTCGGAATTTATTCCCTTATCAAAATGCTCCGTCATCGGCATTCTCCAGACTTTCTCTCCCGTTTTATCGGAAGAGCGCACAATTTGATGAACCAACTCGTCGCTATTGCTAAACAGCCCTGCGAACTCGTGTCCCAAAGATACGACTATGGCGCCGGTCAATGTGGCCAAATCTATCATCGCTTTGGGAGAAAATCTGTCTTGGGCGTACCACAGAGCGTCCGCCAGAACTAACCGTCCTTCTGCATCTGTGTTTAAAACCTCTATTGTCTGACCGGACATCGACTTCACTATATCCCCCGGACGCTGCGCAGTGCCGGAAGGCATATTTTCGACCAGGGCCATCAAACCGACGACATTTGCCGGCAACTTATTGGCGGCAACCGCCTTCAGAAGCCCCAAAACTGTGCCCGACCCGGCCATGTCATAGCGCATTTCGTGCATGCCATCTCCCGGCTTGAGGCTAATGCCGCCGCTATCGAAGGTAACCCCTTTGCCGACGAAGACGATGGGCTTTTCGGCCTCGTTGCCGCCGTTCCAGCGCAGGATTACCAGCTGCGGTTCAAGCGAACTCCCCTGGGCGACCCCCAACAAAGCGTTCATGCCGAGTTTTTGCATGGACGAGCGACCGAGAATTTCTACGTCAACTCCCAGCGGCGATAACTCCTCCTTGGCGATTCGCGCCAGACTTTCCGGATAAATCACGTTCGCCGGCTCGGAAACCACGCGACGCGCCAGAAATATGCCGTCTGCAAGCTTCTGCAATTCAGAGAAATATTCCGTAGATTTTTGCACGTCCGGAGTTAGAAGAGAAACGTTCCGCAGCTTAATTTTCTCATTTTTCTTACTCTTATATTTATCAAAATTCCAGGATTTAAGCAGCATGCCGAACCCCAGAAAGGAGGATGCGCAATTGCATGGAAAATCAATATCTTGAGTATTAATGGCCACCGTGGCGTCGCTGTCCAGTTCGGCCACGCAGTCGTAAATCTTCGCTCCCAATTTTTCCAGCTCAAATTCTGTAAATTTTTTGCCCGTGTCGCCCAAACCGACGAGCACGAAATGATTTAGGGGGCCGTCTATGGCCGTAAAATGCGCCGATTCGAACAATTTTCCCGAAAACGACATTTTTTTCAAATTTTTCGAAATTATCCCGTGAAATTTTTCATCAATTGCCGCGGCATTTTTGGATAGTGAAGCATCGGCGTAAGCGCCGACAACCACGCTGCCGACCTCCGACAGCTTATCCACAAAAGATATTTTTTCAATTACCATATTATTATCGCCTCCCAAAATCATTTCATAAAAACACGATGCCGACTATAGCAGATCAATCGCCATTGTGCGTAGCGGAAAAATATGCCTTCCTACTTTCGCGACCAAACGGACCCGTCCTTTGTATCTTCAATCCGAATATTTTTCTCCAGTAATTTAGCGCGAATTTCATCCGCCAGCTGGAATTTTCTCTCGTCTTTTGCCAGACGGCGAGCCTCCATTAAATTTTCTATCTCGGACTCGGAAATTTCTTCCTCCATATTCGTCCTAAACCAATCCTCGCAGTTGCGCTCCAACAGACCGAGAAGCTCGGCTCCCCTCCGAAGCTTTCCGCATAGGTTGCGGATTATGTGTGGGTCGGTGGTTTTGTAAATTTCGTCGGCAATTTTGCGCAAACAGTGCAGAGCCAGCGGAGTATTAAGATTGCTGCACAGAGCTTCCAGCACTTCATCATCTTCTTCCGCATCAGGCGGTTTCTCATCTCCAGCCAATCTCAAGGCTCCATACATTCGATCCAACGATTTTTTTGCCTGAGAAATCGCCTGCTGATTCCAGTTCAGTG
>JAITRM010000026.1 GCA_031288395.1 Holosporaceae bacterium
CCTATCTACTCTCCGAAATACTCGCACAAGTAGCTCCACCAAACCACTTATTCATACCGCCTCCTTTTTTTGCTTAAATACGAGATTAACTTCTTCACATGACTTTTGCCAACCACGCCACAACCTGTAGATTGTAACGCCTCGATTTCTCCTCACTTAACCTTGATGCAGTCCAAAACTTAACCTTGATGCAGTTCAAACTTAAATGGGCGGCTGCGAAAAAATTTGATTTTTAGCGCCGGATGATGTAGCATGTCGCAACGTTTTTAGGTGTAATCGTATCGTCGGGGGAGTGCCATTTGAGACTGTCAGGAATGTCAAAACAAGTGAGGATTCTGTTTGGGAGTGCGATTATGCTCCTGGGTTACAGTCCGATCATAGTGGATGTCGTTTCCAAAGGCTCTGGTTCTCGGATTTTAGATCAATCGATTGACGGCGTGGTAGAGGTTTCCGGTGGGAAATCCGATGCGGCAGTTGTCGTTGGCGATGCGTTCCCGGTTGAATTAGCAGAGTCAAATGTCGTCGGCAACTTGATGCAAAACATCATGATGTATGGGGACTTTGGCGATCTAATACTCGCCCATGAGTCGCACGTTTCCCCATCATCCGAATCTACCGAGGTGACCGAAAGTAAGCCGAAGGCTAGTTCGGTGAAAATTGTTTCTCGTGGAGAATTTGTAGGGGCGAGGTTGGTTAAGGGTGAGATTCAGTCTAATTTCTATGTAGACGCCCGCCGTCTCGGTGTTCCTGCCGATGTCGTGGACGGCGTGATCGGCAATCTGTCACAAAAAATTGATTTCCGCCGCTCTCTCAAGGTGGGAGATCGCTTCGAAATTCTCTATTCTCCAAAAAATGAGATGTTATATGCGAGAATCATGACAAAGCGTTCCAAAGCTGCGGTTTATAGGTTTAACTCCGGAACTAGTGCGGCCTATTATTTTGAAAATGGCCAAAAGGTCTGTTTTGATCGCGGCAGCTCCTTCGGGTCTCCGTTGACCAGAGGGCTTCGTGTCTCTTCCTCCTACGGATATCGACGCCATCCCATCAGCGGCAGGTGGATGAACCATACCGGCGTCGACTTTATGGCCGCCTATGGCGCTCCGGTTCAAGCCGTTTTTGATGGAATCGTAACGCGCGCATCCTACTATTACGGATACGGCCATTGTGTGGACATAAAGCATCGGTCCGGCTATAGCAGCCGCTATGCACATCTTAGCGGATACAATGTTCGCTGCGGCGCCTACGTGAAAAAGGGGCAAATTATTGGACGCGTTGGATCCAGCGGCACTTCCACCGGCAGCCACTTGCATCTAGAATTAGCAAGAAATAATAAGACCATTAATCCTCTTAGCATAAAAATGATGCCCAGCGAAGGCGGTGTTGTTCCCAATCTCAGACAGTTCAACGCTCGGAAAAAGCAGATCGACTTTCTGTTCTCCAAACAGTAGATACGCCCTAATCGTTTGACAAGGATGTGGATGGAAAAACCTCTGTGCGCAAATTTTTCCTCCGGCCCGTGCGCTAAGCGCTACGGCTGGAGCCCTCCGAGCGGGAAGTTCGTCGGCCGTTCCCATAGATCTACGGACGGCATGCGCCTGATGCAGGAGGCACTGAACTTTCAAAGAAAAGTATTGAATGTTCCGGATGATTACTACATTGGCATGGTGAGCGCCTCCAGCACAGGAGCCATGGAAACACTCATGTGGTCTTTGTTGGGAGCGAAGGGAGTGGACGTCGTTTCTCATTGCATATTCAGTAAGCACTGGGAAAACGACATAATAGGCGAGCTGCGATTGCCTGATGTTCGCGTATTTCGCGCAGAGTTCCCGAATATTGCAGACACGCAGGAAGTTGATTTTGATAGGGATGTGGTATTTTGCTGGACATCGACAACCTCCGGCGTGTCCTTTAAAGACGCCAATTGGATAAAAAGCGACAGAACTGGATTGACCATCTGCGACGCAGCGTCAGCGATGTTTGTCCTTGATATGGACTGGAACAAGCTGGACGCAACGGCTTTTTCTTGGCAAAAGGGACTGGGAGGCGAAGCTGGATTCGGCAGCATAGTCCTCAGTCCCAGGGCTATTTCTCGATTGGAGTCCCATAAACCGAACCACGCCATTCCGAGAATTTTTAGGATAGCCGAAAATAAAGCGGTAAACTACTCCATCTTCGATGGGTTCTGCATCAACACTCCATCCATGCTTTGCCTGGAAGACCTTCATGAAAACCTAACATGGGCAAACGAGCTCGGAGGAATTAAAGCCTTAGCTCAAAAAGTCCAAAGAAATAAGGAAATCGTGGAAAAATGGATCTCGGAGCAGAGCACGTTTAAATTTCTAATAGATGAAAAATATCGAGCTCCGCATATCGCGTGCTTTAACCCTGTTTCCGACGGTTACCTATCCATGTCCGAAAGCGATAGGTGGGCCTTTTTAAAGAAAATAGTGAAGTTTTGCGAAGAGGAAGGCGTTGGCTTCGATTTTCTAGGCCACACCCTAACAAAGCCGCACCTTCGAGTTTGGTGCGGTCCGACGGTAGAAGCTGATGATCTTGAAAAATTTCTTCCCTGGGTACGCCATGCTCATGATAAAGTGATGAGCGGATAGATCAGGTTAGATGGCATGCGCCTAGTCGATTCAGAGGAACGGTCCAAAACGCTTGTGGATGCGCTGCGGTGCGATTTACGAGATTCTCCGGAGGAGGAGCGTTTTATCGCCGTTGACACGGAGTTCATACGCGAAAATCTGGTAAAACCGCTCCTTTGCCTGGTACAGCTCGCTACGCAGAGCGAAACCTATGTGCTTGACGCTGTTTCCGTTGACGTATTTGTTCTAAATTCCATCCTTAGCGATGAAAAAATAAGAAAAGTTTTTTATTCGGCCGGCCAGGATCTGGAAATATTATCAACCTGTGGCTTGGAAGTCAAAAATTTTTACGACGTTCAGCTGTACGAAATGATCCTTGACGCCGACGAGAGAGGCAGTTATCAGTCCATAGTTTTCAAATACTTAGGTAAAAAGTTAAAAAAGGGTTATACTCTGAGCAATTGGAGAAAACGTCCGCTGGAGATCGAGCAGCTCAATTATTCCGCTGAAGATGTGACCCACCTAAGGGAGATCTACAAAAAACAGACGGAAGAGTTATCTCGTCTTGGTAGACTGCATTGGCTGGACGAAGAACTGAAGCAATCGACAAAATCCAGGAGCGAGGACGATGCTGGCGTCCACTTTCACAGCGAAAAAAGCCTCAATGTTTTCAAGCAATTAATTGCATGGCGAAATCAAAAAGCGCAGGAAGAAAATCTATTGCCGGAGCAAATTGCTCGGGATGACACGATTAAAAGCATATGCCGCAGGGGAATGGCGCAGATTCAGAATATGAAAAACGCGCGCTACGTAAAAAATGCGCATTTTAAGGAATTACTAAATTTCGCCGAAACAATTCCGGAATTGCTAGAAATTAACGAGAAACGAACCGCAAGAAATCCAACTCTGACTCTGCTTAAGGCGCTGCTGGAAATGTGTTCTCTCCGAGAAAAAATAGCGCCATCCATGATTGCCACTGCGGATGAACTGGAAAAATTGTGCCTTCCGGCGATGGAGAGCGATCGTCCCAGCCTTCGATGTCTCAATGGCTGGAGGTATGACGTTTTCGGAAGGCGCGCGCTGGCGCTTTTAAATGGAGAAGTTGCGCTGGGCGTAAGAAATTCCGCCGTGGAGATGCGATGAAAAACGTTATGGCCGTTACGGCTTCACTAAAATATTGCTCCATCGCCATTTCCTATGAAAATAATTTCTACGAGGCAAATGAAAATGCAGACGCCGCCGCAAATCTTGTGCATCTTGCGCACGAACTTGTGCGATCAAAAAACATCGATCTCAAAAAGATAGCCGGAGTCATAACGGCCTCCGGTCCCGGGTCATTCACGGGAATTCGCGTTGCCCAGAGCTTTGCTAAGGGGTTGGCTCTGGCGTTGAAAATACCGTCTGCCAGCGTTAATTATTTCGATGTGATCAAAAGCGTCTGCGAAGAGAAAATCGGAAAAAACAACGTCTTAGTAGCCATAGGAAGCGATAAAGGTCAGGTATATTACGAAATCAACGGTGAAAAAATTCACGAAATGGGAATCTCAGCTCCTGACGCGCTCGGCCGTCTGGTACCTAGTAAAGTTTTGGCGGTCGGCGACGCCATTGACGAAATCGTTCCTCATCTAAACGACAGAATCATCGATATTTGCCGGATCGACGATTTCAGGGACGCAAAATATCTCCTGAATTTCACAAAAGTTCTGACCAAAAAGTCGAGCATCAATCCACTGTACATAAACGCCCAGTCCAGCGGTCGCTGTTGGTGAAAATCATGTCACTTTTTTGCCCACGAGAAGGAAAGGATTCGCGAATTCGCTCCGAATCACGCAGCGTTTGGCTCCTCTCAGCGTACGGATTGACCTTGGGCATATCAACCATGATGCTTTACTCTCAATTGGCCTTATATTTGAAGTACGAACTTAAGATCGGAGAATCTTCCATCGCGCTGATAGACGGCTTCGTGGAATTCGTTTCCTATTTGACGCGCATATGCGCCGGCATTCTCAGCGACTATCTGCGCAACAGAAAGATGTTGATGATGGTCGGTTGCGCTATTCTGTGCCTGATCAAGCCGGTTTTTGCAATGACGTCGTCGGCAGCGCAGGTGCTTGGAGCTGAAATTGTCGAGAGATTGGCCAATGGAATTCAGGCCTGCCCACGGGACGCGCTCATTGTTGATTCGGGCCCACAGAAACGGCTGGCGGCGGCCTTCGGTCTTTTCAAATCTTTGAAAACAGCGGGAACGCTGCTGGGCGCGATCATATCCACCGCCATCCTATGCTTCGGCAATTATAAAATTTTGTTCTGGTGCGCTGGAGTTCCAGCGCTAGCGTCCATATGTATCCTGCGGAATGTCGACGATAAGGCGTCCCGAACACATTCCAACGCCAATCCATTCAAGAAAAAATACGTAAAGTCGCTGGATAAACGTTTCTGGACCATTTTGTTGCTGGCTGGAATCTGCGAACTCAGTCATTTTGGAGAATCTCTACTGACCATCAGAGTAAGCTTCATTATTTCTCCGCAGCTGGCAGGGATAACGGCGGTTTTTATGGGACTCGGACCGGCGCTCCTGGCCTATCCGCTTGGGCTTGCAGCGGACAGATACGGAAAGATGCGCATCATAGAAATCTGCCTCTGGCTTTCCATATTTTCCTACCTATTTATGCTTAAGGGCAATTCCACAATGGTGCTATTTCCCTGCATCATGATTTTATGCGGACAACAGGCGTCTCTGCAGAGCATATTCCTGTCCATGATTGGAGAGTGCGTCAGCGAGAGATTGCGGGCCACTGCCATCGGCATATTCTACAGTCTAATCGGCACCTCCTACCTGATTGCCTCTGTAATTTGCGGCAGATTCTGGGAAAACTACGGACAGGAATACGCTTTTTCCTACGCCATAATCCTGTGTTTTCTAGGGCTAGCGGCCGCAGGATTTTTCCGAAAGACATTGTCCTGATCTTTGGGAAAAATATATTGCCAAAAAATCGCTTGACAATTAAGAGAAGATTGATTACGCTTGCGGACATTGAATTTGTGGGAAAAAAAGATGTCATTAAAGCGAAAAATATGCGCCTCATTGACGGCAATCCTACTTGCTGCAGAAACGCCGTGTATGCAGCAGGAGATGGCGATAGTCAAATATAATCAACCCTTTACGGCAAATGATCTTGCCAACGTCTCGGAAAAACAGGACTACGAATGCAACAAAGCCGATTGGAGTTGGAGTAACTTGCCTCCTAGAATACAAGAGTGGTGGCTTTATAGACCGTACGCTACTGGGGAAGACTTGCCTTCTGAAGTGGAAGACTTGTTGTTTAATGGACTGTCTGTTTGGGAAAATTTGCCTGCTGAAAAGCAAGAGTGGTGGCTTTATGGGCTGTCTGTCTGGCAAAATTTGCCTTCTGAAATGCGAGACTGGTGGCTTTATGGACTGTCTGATTGTGACGATTGGCATTTTGAAACGCAAGAATGGCGTCTTTATGGGCGGTCTAATTGGAAAAACTGGCCCTCTGAAATACGAAAGTGGTGGCTTTATGGGCTATCTGCCTGGGAAGCTTTACCTTCTAAAAAGCAAGACTGGTGGCTTTATGGACAATCTGATTTGGAAAATTGGCCTTCTAAAGTGCGAGAATGGTTAGTTTGTGGACAATTTGCTAAGGAAAATTGGCCTCCTGAAGTACTAAAATGGTATAATAATGAACTGTCTGAGGTGATATTTGATCTCGGATATAAAGTGCTCTATGGTCAATCGCGGCCTCTCAATGAAGCCAAGATGCCGAGCGTCGGTGAATTGGTTCTTGATGACGTGTTGGACGTTGAGGTCAGAATCGTTGACGGATACTCGTATCTTCGTTCTTTGCCTCTGCCATACGAACGAAAGATTCTTTTTCATCTTTTGCTGTCTCTCGATGTGAATGTTGCTGATGCCTTTACCTCAGTCAGTGCTTTTTCTGATTTTGAATTGAAAAAATCGATAGGCAATGACATCCGAAGAGGCTGTTACGAAAGCAAAACTTATCGAAATCTGATGATTTTGGCTTCAGCCTGGCCATTGGCTGAACCAAATTTATGTGACATGTTATGGGTCGCTTGCATTGGAGAATGTCTTAATCGCAGAAAAAATCCGATAAAGTATAGCCACCGTCAATTCGATTTTGCTTACGGGCCTGACTCCGACAGCTATTATAATACCATAAACATGAATTATGAAACCCTGTACGTTAGATCGCTGATTGGCGGCGCCTCTGGGCTACCGGCTGCGCCAAATGGAATGTGGTACCACGAGCTCAAAGAATACGGAACGCTATTTCACGAAATTGGACACTCGTTCCTTACGCCTGCTATTTATTGCCTGAACTATATGCCGGCCGTAACGCAACTGACCATGAAGTTTGTTTCCAAATTTATTAACACCTCTACGGAAGCAGACATAGGCAATTTGCTTACAAATATATATGAAGTGTGGCAAATATACGGTTGTCTGGTGGTGCCGCACAAGGGTAAACTAACTTTGTTTATCAATAAACTGAGCGATTTTGATCGTTATGCAGAAATTGGGCATCCCTTCAGGAACGACCACGTAGGAGCCACCAAAGTGGATCTGATGAATCCGAGTTTTTTTTCCCAAAAGCCATTGGTTAAGTACTCCATAAACAGAGAAATGTTCGAATGCTACATCGCTCTACATGGTTTCGATCTTGGTGACTATCTGCGGCGCGTCGGGATGAATCCCAATTTTGTCGTTGACGAAAATTTGCTCTCAAGATACAAAACAAATATCCTACATCGGGAAAGCAGGTTCCTGGAGCTCCGATTGCCGATTTTTCTTAACCAAGAAGCCTGCGGGGCGATTCTTCGCGAGCTTGCCAATTTTCGTAAAGCAGCACTCCGTCAATTGGACGCCGGGCATTATATGTAAACCCTTCTTCTGGCCATAAGAGAGTGTAAAATCACCAGGCTCGGGATAAAGGCTAGGGGCATAAAGATGAAGAATTTCGTCCAGCCGAGAACGTCGGCAAGGACGCCGGAAAAAGTTCGGCATACCATACCGCCCAGATCATAAAATGCCCACAGAAGCGCATATTGGGTCGCCGCATAGTAATTTTTGCCGCATAAAGTGTAGAGAAAGGCAATGAAAGCCGTAGCAACCACTCCGCCGGTGATATTTTCGATGAATACCGTAGCGTACAATAGGGGCAAATCGCGCCCCATCTCTGATAAAAGAGCGTAGGAAAAGCAGGAAATCGCATGAAACACGCTTGCGTAGAACATCGCCTTCATGATTCCAATTCTTTTTATGAAAAAACCTCCCAGGACGCCGCCCAGCATGGTAGCCACCGTACCAAAAACCTGGACGACATTGGCGATTTCCAGCATGGAAAATCCCAAATCCACAAAAAACGGTTTCACCATTTTTTGCGTGATCATGTCGCCGGTTCTAAACAGCACCACTATGGCAATCAAGCTTTTCCAGCATTTTCGCTGCATGAACATTTTGAATGGACATACCAGACATTCGAAAATCGTCGCCTTTATGACGCGCGTAAATTCAAAACGGGAGCGAGAATGTTTTTCATGGGATTTTACCATTTGCTCGATGCGCTTTAGTTGCTCGTTTGGTGGAATTTCCGGCTCTTTTGCGCATAGAATAAAGAATGTGCAGAGAAATACTGAAAATGCCATTGTTGCATAGGCTGCGCTCCAGCCAAGGTAATGGGCCAGATAGAGGGCTCCGCTCTTGGCGAAAAACATTCCTATGCGATAACCTAGAACGAAAACTCCTGCTATGGGGCCGAACATCTTCGCCTTTGCCCCATCCAATTGATAGGCGTAGAGGGACATGTCCTGGCAGCCGTCTGCAAAGGCCACCAGCGATGCAAAAAGCATGAGGCTTGTCATGTCGCCGCTCTGTGGATCCGAGTTGGCCATTCCCATCAGACCGACGAACAGCAGCAATTGACTGGCCACAGCCCAGCCGCATCGCCTTCCGAAAATTCGAGACAAAATCGGAAAGTTCGTCCTTTCCATAAATGGGGCCCACAAAAATTTCAACGTAAACGGCCAGTGGAGCAGAGTAACCAATCCGATCATGGTATTGGACACTCCGCTTTCTTTCAGCCAGAGATCTAGAATGGTTAATCTCAGCAGAAATGGGATTCCGCAGGAAAATCCCATAAATAGCCTGGAGCCAATGCCAGTTTTAAAATAAGTTTTTACAAAATCGCTCCAGACGGACGCAAATTTCATTACTTTTCCAGCCTGCTCACCTTTTTGCGAGTAATCTGGTCCAGGTATTTCTTCCTTAATCTTATGGATTTGGGAGTTACTTCCACCAGCTCGTCATCCTGAATATAGGATAAAGCCTGCTCCAATGAAATAACCCTCGGCGGAGATAATTTGATGTTGTCGTCCTTTCCGGACGCTCTCATGTTGGTCAACTGCTTGGTTTTGGTCGGATTTACATCCAGTTCGTTGCTTTTATTGTGCTCGCCTATGATGATTCCTTCGTAGACAGGATCTCCTGGATTTACGAACAATGTTCCTCTTTCTTCCAGAAAAAACAACGCGTAGGGTACTGCGTTTCCGGCCACATTCGACACCAAAACTCCCCTGGACCTACCATCGATGGCGCCTTTGTGCGGTTCATAGCCGTGGAAAGATCTGTTCATTATGCCGCTGCCTCGCGTATCGGTTAAAAATTCACTGTGATAGCCAATTAAGCCCCTGGTTGGAATTAGAAACTTTAGCCTGGTTTTTCCGACTCCGGACGGACGCATATCCAACAACGATCCCTTCCGAAGAGTAATTTTCTCGATGATTATGCCGGTAAATTCATCGTCCAGGTCTATGTATAATTCCTCCATGGGTTCCAGTTTTTGGCCGGTATCTGCATCTGTTTTATACAAAACATGCGGTCTGCTGATGGAAAGCTCGAAGCCCTCTCTCCTCATGGTTTCGATTAGAATCCCCAGCTGCAATTCACCGCGTCCGGCCACCTCAAAAGAATCCTGCTCGTCGGATTTTTTCACGGAGATGGATATATTTCCTTCGGCTTCCTTGAGTAATCTGTCCCAAATGACACGGGACGTGAGTTTTTTTCCATCCTGTCCCGCCAATGGAGAGTCATTTATGGAGAAAATCATGGATAGTGTCGGAGGATCTATGGGCAGCGCCTTCAGTGGTGTCGTAACGTCGGTGGAGGCAATGGTGTCTGCCACAGTAGCTTCCTCCAATCCAGCAATCGCCACAATGTCTCCGCATTGTACGCGTTCCATGGGAATGCGCTTCAGTCCTTCAAATGACAGCAATTTCGTCAGTCTTGCCCTTTCCACAATACCTTTGCCGTCTCGAATTGCATGGACGGAATCATTTACCGCAGCGTTCCCGCTCACCACTTTGCCGGTTAGAACTCTTCCCAGATATTGGTCATAATCCAGCATCGTAACCAGCATTTGGAACGGAGCGCTTTCATTTATTTCCGGAGATTTGATGTGACTCAGTACCGTTTCCAGCAATGGCGTCAAATCCATACGTTCATCGTTCAGATTTTTTATGGCCCAGCCATTCCTTCCGGAAGCGTAGAGGATGGGGAAATCCAATTGATCTTCGCTGGCTCCGAGCGCCACAAATAGATCGAATACTTCATCCACCACTTCGTTTATGCGAGCGTCCTGTTTGTCAATTTTATTGATGATGACGATGGGATTGAGTCCAAGCGCCAAGGCTTTTGCCAGCACAAATTTGGTTTGGGGCATGGGCCCTTCGGAAGCGTCCACCAGAAGCAATACTCCGTCCACCATGCTTAGAATACGCTCTACTTCTCCACCAAAATCAGCGTGTCCAGGGGTATCCACAATGTTCAGTTTGACGTCTTGCCAAACAAAACTGGTGCATTTTGCCAAAATTGTGATGCCGCGCTCTCTTTCCAAGTCGTTGGAATCCATGGCGCAGGTTTCCAGCTGCTGATTATCACGAAAAAGCCCGCTCTGCTTAAACAAAGCATCCACAAGGGTCGTCTTTCCGTGGTCCACATGGGCGATTATGGCAAAATTTCTGATCTTTTTAGACAATATTTTCTCCGATAAAAAAACGATACATTATAGCATATTATTCGAAGTTACCCTAAAAATACCGAGCTTTTTTATCAAAGCATCCCATCGCTTCTTCTCTAAATTTCTACGAGTGATACGGCCATCACATGTCAATCGGCATAGTACTTTTTCAAACGATCAACGGGATTTCTGCACCGCTTTGCGTCGATATCCGCGGCGATTTTTCCATCCCTTAGCAGAATTATTCGGTCGGATATTTTGGTGAGAAAATCCAGATCGTGGGATGCAATCATCATGGTTGTTCCGGTTTGGCAGACGGATTGCAGCAGTTGCACCACATCCATTGTGGTGGCCACGTCCAGCCCAGACGTCGGCTCGTCGCAGAGCAAAATATCCGGGTCCACCATAAGGCTTCTGGCGAGAGCTGCCCGCTGCTTTTGGCCTCCGGAGAGAGAGCCCGGATATGTCGCCGCTTTTTCTTCTATGCCTAGATTTTTCAGCATTGCCTGGGCGCGTTTTTCATTGCTTTGGCGGCGGTGAGCGCTCTTCTTGCCAAGATTTGGGCCATAGACCAGATTCTGCAATACCGTCAGATGAGGGAAAAGCTGAAAATCCTGAAACATAAAGCCGGTTTTGCCATCGCATTCCACTGATCCGCTGTCGAATGTTTCCAATTTTTGTATGCAGCGGAGTAATGTGGACTTGCCGCTTCCGGACGGGCCGGCCAATCCCAACACGTCGGACTTTGTTATTTCAAAGCTGACATGGTCAAGGACTTTTATACCGTTGTACGATTTGCATACGTCATGGATTTTTAGCATAGGATATTCTCTGCTCAATTTTTTCGCCCACGAACTCGATCAGCATTGCCATACAATAGTAATAAGCTCCGGCGATGCAGAGGGGCATAAAGTATTCAAACTGCTCGGCAGCTACAATTTGAGACCGTCGCATGACGTCCATACCACCGATAACGGAAATCAGCGTGGTCTCCTTCAGCAGAGCTATGACCTCGTTCACCAGAGCCGGCAAGATATTTTTTACCACCTGGGGCAGAATGATGTCCCGCCACATGTAAAAATTCGAAATGCCGAGTGTTTGGGCAGCTTCGAACTGTCCCTTGGGCAGACTCTCGATGCCGGATCTGAATATCTCCGCCATATAGGCGGAACTGTTCAATCCAAAGGCAATGACACCGGCAGAAAGCATATCCAGTTTGACGCCTACCAGACCAGGAACGGAAAAATATATGATGCTCAGCTGCAATATGAGCGGCGTTCCCCGAACTACGGAGCTCCACCCCTTCACCAGCGGAACGCATATGCGACAGTAGCGCAGCACGGATAGCAACACACCAAGCGTTAAACCTATGATTATGCCGCCCATCGTTAGCTCAAGCGTGAAAACCAGGCCTTTCCCTAGGTAAATGCAGTTGGAGATCACTCCACCCATCGAACGTTTCCGCCTTTTCAGATATACTTTGTCATCAACTTTTCCAGTGCCCCATCCGATTTCAGCTTCTTAATAGCTTCGTTTAGGCGAGTTCTCAGAGCGGAGCCCTTTTTGAGCATTATCACATATCCGACTTTGCTCTCGGCGACAAAGGAGCTGGCCAATTCGGCATTTTTTTCGCAAAATTTCTTGGCAGGAACGTCATCCATAAGGATATAATCCACTTGCCCAGCTTTTAGCGCTTCAATGGCAGCGTTCATATTATCCATGGCGACCAGCTCGGCCAAAGGAGCTTTTTCTCGGAGAAGATCCCGATGACCGATACTACCATTTTGGTAGACGACTTTACTTTTCGCCAATTGCCCCAAAGACGTTGCTGTGGATCCTTTTCTGTACACCAGAGCCCAACCGGTATTATAGTAGCTATCCGAGAAATCACATTTCTTTTTCTTTTCTTCGCTGGGTTCGATGGCTCCGATGGCGGCGTCTACGGCTCCATCTTGAACTGAAAGCAAAATTGCTCCAAACTGCATGTCCTCAAACACAGCTGTTTTCCCGAGCTCTTTGGCCAACAATTGGGCAAACTCTATATCTAGTCCGGTAAGATTTCCATCGCTGTAGTAGGTGAACGGCGGATAATCAGCGCTGATGGCAAATTTTATGCTTCCGGCAGCAGCATTCTCATTTTTGCGTCCATCGTCACAGCCGAATAACAGAAAAACGCTTACCGACAGCACGTGTATGTACTTTTTTATATAGTTGTCCAAGATACGCTCCATTCAAGCATTAATAATGAAAACACACATGAGCTCAGTCGGTTTTGCGCAGCAGTCTACGCACTTCCGCTTCCACAACCTTGCTCGCTATAGCCGGAAGATTTTCGCTTATCCACTTTTGGAGCAGCGGCTGGATCATCCCCCTTATTAAATCTGCCAAAGTATCATTTTTCCCGAAAAGATCCTGACGATTCGGACTTTTTGAACCAGAAGCCCTGGAAGCTGCAGAGGAAGCTTTCATTTCGCCGCTGTCGGAACCATCCGACGCAACTCCATCCGCGCCTTCCTGTATCAGGTGTAAAAACGAACTCATGTCCGAATTTTTTCCGTTGTAATCGCTTTTTTTGACTTTTACAACGCTTCCATCTTGGGTGACCATGTCCGTAAGATCCAAAACCGGCGGCTCGTCGTCCATAATCATCTTTTTGATGGACGACAGCACCTCATCCAACGACATCTCTGCATTTGTATCCGCCATAATCGCAACCTAACGAGCCGTGGGCAGATAATATTGCTTTTCTAGAAAAGAATTCAAGCCAAGATTTCCGGCTAACGCAAGAAGTTTTACGGATGTGACTATTTTTTGCTTCAAAGAATTCGCCAAATCAACTCTGGATTCAAGCAACTGATTTTCCTTCACCAGAACGTCAGTATTTGACTTCATTCCAAGAGCGCTTTCTTCTAAATTGCTCGCGGAACTTACTTCAGCGCTTTTAACCGCGGAACGGCTAGCTTTTATCATGGCGCTTACGGTGACGTATTTGTTCCAGTTGACTACGCACTCTTTTCTGATCTCGAGGCGAGAGTCTTCGGCCGAAAATTTCGCCTTCAACGCCTCTTGGTTAGCGATGGCGATGGCAGAATAGGTATTACCAGAAGACGAAGAATTATCGAAAATAGGAACGGTTACCCTTACGGCAGCTTCATAATGGTTGGTAGAAGAGGTAAGTTCTTCTTTGGACAAATTGCGCCCTGCCCTTAGGGTAAGATCGCAGGATGGAGACAGTCTACCCCTGACGGCGTTCAACTCATCGAAGGCCGCCTGTTCAGCAAACTTACTGTGCAAAATCGAGTGATTGGAGGCCATGGCCTTGACAATCAGATCATCCAGGTTTTTGGGTAGCTCCATGCTGATGTTTGGCAGTTTCAGTTCTTGATCCGCTTTTAATCCGGTGAGTTTCTCAAACTCAGATTCTGCCGAGAACAATTCCGTTTCCGCATTAATTCTCTCATAAATTGCTTTTTGATAGTTGGAGCTGGCCAGGGAAACCTCCGATGGAGTTCCGACGCCTGCTTCCAGCGTACTTTCCTGGGAGGCGAGCGTTTTCTTTAGATTTTCTTCTTTCTTTTTCAGGGCAGTAACCTTTTGGCGACCAGCCCATATGCTGGTAAAAGCGTCTACTATCTTTACGATGAGAGCTTGTTCTTCAAATTTCAGCCTATGGTAGGCGGCTTGGGCTGAATTTTCGCTGGCATTTATGGTATTTATCGTTGAAAATCCGCTGAACAAACTTTGTGTAAGCGCCAATTCCATGCCGGTGCCGGTATTCATCCCGTCAATTTTCGCTATGGATTGCTCTCTTTGAGTCTTGGATCTGGAAGCGGAGAGACTGGCGTGAACACTCGGCAAAAACATCATCCGAGAGCGTTTGTACGACTCGTCGGCTTTGTTTTTATCCGCTCGCTTGGCAAGCCATTCGGGACTGTTTTTGAAGGCTGCAACAAGCGCTTCTTCCAGGGTTATGGCCTGTAACCCGGAGCTAAAAATCATAAAAAACAACGGCAAATAACGGATTTTCATTGCACTACCACCTCATAACTCTACAGCAACACAGATTTTACACGACGCAAGCTTTCATCTTTCCCGAAAGCAACCAACATGTCAAAAATACTGGGAGTAATTTTTCTGCCCGTGAGAACATTCCTCAGGGTAGAGGCTATTTTCCCGAAAGGTATATTTTCCTTGGCGGTTATATCCCTCAGTCGCGACTCAAGATTTTTTTCATCCCAATTTCCCTCTGACTCCATGTAGGAGACAGCCATCTTCGCTATATTGGCGCCCTCTGCGTCAATTTCAGCAGGAGCAAATTCTTCCAGATAGATGGCGGCCATATCGCGCAATTCCAACATGGTCTTCGAGCGCTGCTTTAGACCATTTATACCTCTCAGAAGACGTTCTTTTTTTTCTTCCGCGACGCTTCCGATCATGCTCAGCAAATCGCCGAACAATCGCTGATTATCAGCTTCTCGCATGTAGTGGCCGTTCAGATTCAGCAACTTTGCAAAATCCAGGCGAGAGGCGGACTTTCCGAGATGATCAACATCGAACCACTCTATCGCCTGCTCTCGGGAAATAATCTCGTCGTCGCCGTGGGACCAGCCGAGGCGCAACAGACAATTGCAGACGGCTTCCGGAAGGTATCCTTGATCGCGATACGCGTCAATTCCCAACGCTCCATGGCGCTTTGACAATTTTGCCCCGTCGGCTCCGTGAATCAGAGGGATATGACCATATTGTGGTATATCCCACCCCAGCGCATTGTGGATTTGTATGTGCCTGAATGTGTTCGTGAGGTGATCGTCTCCGCGTATCACGTGCGTAATTCCCATATCATGATCGTCGACCACCACCGATAGCATAAATGTCGGAGTTCCATCGCTGCGCACCAGGATCATATCGTCCAGCTGGCTGTTAGCAACCGCCACAGTTCCCTGAACCAGATCCTGGAGGATCGTCTCGCCTTCACGGGGAATCTTTAGACGAATGACCGGTTTGATACCATCGGGAGCCTCCTTCGGATCGCGCTCTCTCCACATTCCGTTGTATTTGGGAGGCAATCCGCGCGCCTTTGCCTCCTCCCGCATGCTCTCCAACTCCTCCGGAGAGCAGAAACAGTAGTAGGCTTTCCCCTCCTTCACCAATTTCTCGGCCAGCTCCACATGTCTATTCATTCTGGAAAATTGGAAGAGCGGCTCGTCATCCCAATCTATCCCCAACCACTTTAAGCCAGAGAAGATCGCTTCTACGGCTTCCGGCGTCGACCTTTCGCGATCTGTATCTTCTATCCGCAACAGAAATTTTCCGTCCCAATGGCGTGCCAGCAACCAGTTGAAAAGCGCCGTCCTTGCTCCTCCAACATGCAGAAAACCAGTAGGAGAAGGGGCAAAACGTGTAACCACCATCCTCGCGTTTACTCTTCCTAAAACAATCGGTCGTATTCTATAGGCTTAATTTCCGTGAGTAAATGTACATAGAAAGAATTAGAAAATTTTTTGATGACTTTTGCGAAGACGAGAAGCATCGCCTATTGAATTTTGTCCCCGTGGGCATGGGAATAGGGATTTGCCTATACTTTTGTCTGGACGAAGAACCGAATCTTTGTTGGGGCGCCGTACTATTTTTTTCTTCCCTAACGGCAAGTATTTTTGTGAAAACGCACAGATGGGCGGCCTATGTGCCATTGGCAATTGCTCTTGGCTTTTTTGCGTCTCAATTAAGAACAAAAATGGTGGATACCTTTATGTTCAGCGCCGACGGCAACAGGGCAGTATCACTGATAGCGACCGTAGAATCCTGTGAGAAAAGCGAGAAAGGCCTATTTTTTCTCGTCAACAACGCCAAGATACTTTCGAAGTTAAAATTGGACGGTACTTTGAACAAGTTGTACCTCACCTGGAGGGGAAAAAAAGCTCTGCAATCGGGAAAAGACTATGTCCCTGGCTCTAGGGTACTGTTCCGAACGATTTTGTCTCCAATGGATTCACGGGCCTTTCCCGGCGCCTATGATTTCAAAAAACAGTCGTATTTTAAAGGTATTAGCGCGCGCGGATTCATAATGAAACAGCCCAAAATACTGGAAGACAGGCATCCCAAAGCCTCTGTGGCTTTATTTTTGGAACAACTGCGTCACAAAATAAATAAAAAGATCGAAAGCTATCTATCCCGAGACATTGCGGCGGTTTCGAAGGCCCTCATAACCGGAAACAAAACAGGAATTTCAAAGGAAATTAGAGCCTTCTTCGCCAATTCCGGCACCGCTCATATTCTCGCGATTTCCGGATTGCACATGAGCATCATTGGATTTTTTGTTTTCTGGATTTTTCGCGTTTTTCTGTGCTGCTTCACCAGAATATCCATGTTTTACAACACCAAAAAAATCGCAGCGGTGATTTCCTGGGTAGTCGTTCTATTTTATCTGAATATTTCGGGGAATTCTGTACCGTCGGTAAGAGCCTTCATCATGCACTCGCTGGTTATAATCGCGATCATGCTGAATAGGGTCGCCCTGACAATGCGATCCATCGCCATTGCGGCGACTGCCATTATGCTGTCCACACCGGAGGTGATTCTATTCCCCAGTTTCCAGATGTCTTTTGGAGCCGTAATTGCCATAGTCGCATTTTACGAACATTCCTGGAATTTTTCTGGGCTTTGCAAAATATTGGCCGGAACCGTGGTCACGACCATAGTAGCCACCATCCCCACTTCCATATTTTCCATTCATACGTTCAACCAACTTACGCTGAACAGTATTCCCGCCAACGTTCTGTCCATTCCACTCATGAGTTTTTTCATCATGCCAACAGCGATAGTAGCGCTGTTTTTCATGATTTTTGGCTATGAATATCCGTTTGTTTTTCTGATGGGACAGGGCGTGAACCTGCTAATAAAGATTTCCGAATATGCGTCCCGATTGCCGGGATCTTTTTTTGTTATGCCAACGCCGTCTGCGGAGATTATGGCCCTTTGGATTTTTTCGGTGTTGCTGCTGACTCTGATACACCACAAAATTAGATTTTGCGGACTGGTCGGATTTTGCGCTGGGGTAGTTCTGTACTTCTTTCAGCCATTGCCGGATATTTTTATTTCGCGCGACGCTCGAGTAGTCGGCATCAGAACGAACGACGCGGTTTGCTTCAATCATCTCGGATATTGCAGATCCGCCACAAACGCCTGGGCCAAGTCCATCGGATTTGGAAAACGCGAGAAGTTCAACTCCGAAGCATGCAGCAAGCACATTGTCCCGTTGGCGAAGAATTCCTACGTGGCGCAAATAAAAGGCCTGACGGTAGCAATTGCCGATCAGGAAGAAGAGGAGGAAAAGCCTGAATCGTCTTTGACGCTGCATTTGAACAACGAAGAAAACGACTTTGCGGAGTTAATTTATTTGCCGTCCCGGGAACGAATTTCCATCAAATCTCAGAAGCGCCCCTGGAGTTGATTAACACCGTTAACTCAAATAGAATGCCCTGCGATTTCGCGTATTGGAAGAAAATCATGACGTTTCTGCAGGCGATTTTTCTTGGGGCCATACAGGGGATCACTGAATTTTTGCCCGTAAGTTCGTCGGCCCACCTGGTGATTTTACCTCGATTGTTCGATTTGCCATACCAGGGGAAAGTTTTTGATATTTTTCTGAACATTGGGTCTCTATTGGCGATTCTAATCGGGTTCAGGGCTCAAGTTTGTGAATTGTTTCTCGGATTAAAGGATTTTCTCGTCAGGAAAAAGACCGCCAACGAGCGTTTTTTTATAACCATGTCGCTTTCGAGCTTGCCCGTTATCGTCGTATTTGGAATCGCAGATATAATCTTTCACGTGGACGTCGACTCTCCAATGACTTTATCCTCCATGTTGGTGATTTTTGCCTTCGTTCTGTATTTCTGCGACCGCAGGGCTGCCGATAGATCTAAGATATCCAGAAAAGACAGTCTGTGGATCGGCGCCGCCCAAATTTTGTCGCTAATTCCCGGCGTTAGTCGTCTGGGGGCTTGCCTGTCCATGGCAAGATATCTGAAATATTCACGGGAAGAGAGTTTTAAATATTCTCTGCTGCTGTCGATTCCTCCGGTGGCGGGGGCCTGCGTCCTAAAATCGTTTAAAATTTTCAATGGAGAGACTGCGCCAGAATGCTGGCCCGTCGTAATTACGGGCGCCGTATCCGCATTTGTTTTCGGGATGGCGTCGCTGCGCGCAGTGGAAAATTTCCTTAAGAAACACTCTCTTCTGGCGGTTGTCATCTATAGAATTTTATTCGGTACGGGAATTTTCATTTTTCTGGGGTGTGGCAAAAATGGGATTTAATTGCGGGATCGTAGGGCTTCCAAACGTAGGAAAATCGACGCTATTCAACGCGATCACCCAAACGGCGGCCGCCGAAGCCGTCAATTATCCCTTTTGCACCATAGAGCCCAACGTGGGGCGAGTTGAAGTGCCGGATCCGCGGCTGCTGCAGTTGGCGAAAATCGCCTCCAGCAAAAAAATAGTCGCCACTCAGATAGAAATTGTGGACATAGCAGGATTGGTGAAGGGAGCCAGTAAAGGAGAAGGCCTCGGCAACCAATTTCTTGGTCATATTCGCGGCACAGACGCTATTTTGCACGTCGTCAGGTGCTTTGAAAACGGCGATGTGATCCACGTAAGCGGAAGCGTAGATCCCATTCGAGACATGGAGATTGTGGAGACCGAGCTGATGCTTGCGGATCTGGAAAGTCTGAAAAAGAGGGAAGCCAGCATTTCGAAAAAAAACAACGCGGATTTGGCGGCGGAAAAGGCTTTTCTGGAGAAAAGCATCGACTGGCTGGAAAGCGGAAAAATGCTGAATAGACTGATTCTAAATGATGGCGAGATGCCTCTCGCCGACCCTATGCGCTTAATTACGAGAAAACCCGTTCTCTATGTCTGCAATGTTTCTGAAAATGAAATAATTTCCGGAAATGCTTTCACGAAAAGAGTAGAAGATTTTTCCAAAGATAGAAATTCGGCCATGGTCGTTGCGTCTGCAGCCATTGAAGCGGAGATTGCTCTCATTCACGATGAAAATGAGAGGGAATTGTATATTCAGTCTCTTGGGTTATCGGAATCTGGGTTGGCCCGAGTCATTCGCGGCGGCTACGGTCTCCTGGATCTGATAACCTTTTTCACCGTTGGCGCTCCGGAAGCCCACGCCTGGACGACGAAGAAAAATTCTCGGGCTCCGACGGCCGCAGGCGTAATACATACGGATTTTGAACACGGGTTTATCTGCGCCGAAACAATCAGCTACGACGATTATATCGCCCATAACGGCGAGTCGGGAGCCAAAGCCGCCGGCAAAATGCGCCTGGAAGGCAAAGAATATCTGGTAAACGACGGAGACATACTGCACTTCAGGTTCAATGTTTGAACGTGGATTAACGCCAATTCGAGATACCATCTTTACAAGGCCACTTTTTACCATCATTTTTCGCTGGAATTTCAGATGGTGCGCCCTGTAGGATTCGAACCTACGACCTGCGGCTTAGAAGGCCGACGCTCTATCCAGCTGAGCTAAGGACGCGCATTGTCGCCTGCTAGATAGCAAAAAATTAAAGATTATACAATAACTCTGTGTATAAGTTCACTAGAGGTGAGGCCGCTTTTCCCCTTTTGAATTTTTCTTAC
>JAITRM010000028.1 GCA_031288395.1 Holosporaceae bacterium
CTGAAATCCCAGGGCGCGATTCTGGCTGGAAAATGCTTTGCAAACAAGGAGTTAAACACGGCCGCCAACATTGCGGAAGGCAGAGTGTACTTCGATTTTAGCTTTACACCGGCCTATCCGGCCGAGCAGGTCACGTTCAGGGCGTTTCTGGATAATTCGGATATTGAGTCAATAATTTTCGAAAATATCGCATAAAGGAGGAATAAAATGCTGCCACAAATTTTGAAAAACTTTAATCTGTACGTCGACGGACGCGGTTACGCAGGTCGCATAGAAGAATTGACGCTTCCCAAGCTGACCCTAAAAACCGAAGAATTCCAGGGAGCAGGCATGTCCGCGCCGGTTGAAATCGACATGGGCATGGAAAAATTGGAAATGGAGATGACGTTTGCCGAGTACGACCCTGAGTTGTTTAAAAACTTCGGCCTCACCAACGGATCCGAAATTGCATTTACGATACGCGGAGCAGTCCAAAGTGCCGGAGCTCCGGACGCGCTGATTATCAACGTGCGCGGATTCTTCAAAGAACTGGATTTCGACACCTGGAAACCGGCGGAAAAAGCGTCGCTAAAATGCTCCATCGCCTGTACATACTACAAGTTGAACGTAAAAGGCGCGGAGTTAATTGAAATTGATCCGATAAACATGGTCAGAAATGTAAACGGATCTGATCAATTGGCTGCATTTCGTGAAATTCTACAAGTTTAGGAGAAATTGAAAAATGGAAAAAATAAAACTAAACGAGGCGATAAAAATAGACGGAGTTGCGGTGTACGAACTTTCACTGCGCCGTCCGAAGGTGCGGGATCTACTGATAGCCAGCAAAAAAGACGCATCCGAATCCGAGCGCGAGGTGAATCTCATTGCAAATCTGGCGGAAATTCCCGCAGAGGCTGTAAAGGATCTTGATATGCGCGACTACCTGAAAATTCAGGAAATATTAAGGGATTTTTTATCGCCGGAGACCCGGGAGAGCTAAGAAAAGCAGTGCTAGTCATGGCCTCGCACGCCAAAGGCGGAGTCGCTGAGTGGCTGGAAATGAGCACGGACGAGTTCATACTTTGGGTGAATGATTTAAAAGAGTTGAATAAATAATAATGGCGAGTAACGTTACACATCAACTAACAGTTGCAATCGGAGCTGCACTCAGCGGCAGCTTCAGCTCTGTTATATCCGGTAGTAGCGCTCAAATTCGAGGCGTAGGAACTGTTATTAAAGACCTCGAAAAGCAATCTATTTTGAGTGGCGCAGCAATTAATAATCTGAAAAATCAATATAATTCGCTGCTTGGTTCGCTAAATAATCAGCAGGCAATTTTGCAGAAGCGAGCCGCCTATCGGTCGCAAATCATTGATATTGTTGCACTTGGTGCATCGCTTGCGGCTCCAATAAATTCTGCGATGAAATTTGAGTCTGTTATGGCAGACGTGAATAAGGTTGTGGACTTTTCGACAATCGACGGCCTGCAAAAAATGGGAGATAGCCTTAAAGAATTGTCTCGAGTGATTCCTTTGTCGGTGGAAGGTCTTGCGCAAATCGCCGCCGCCGGAGGACAACTGGGAGTTGCAGAGAAAGATTTGATTTCTTTCACGAAAAACGTGGCGAAAATGTCAACTGCCTTCGACATGCTTCCGGACGAAGCTGGAAAATCGATGGCTACGTTGTCGAACGTTTTCAACATTCCAATCACCTCGCTTACTCAACTTGGGGATGCAATTAACCATATCAGCAACAACAGCGCGGCAAGTGCGCGGGCCGTCATTCCGGCGCTGGCGAGAATGGGAGGCGCGGCGCGGCAATTCGGCCTGACGGCAGAAAAAGCGTCGGCGCTGGTCGGCACTTTGATCGCCATGGGCAAGGCTCCGGAGGAGGCCGGAACATCGGCAGCAGCCATTCTGCAGCGCCTGCAACTCGCTGATAAATTAGGCACTCGCGCCGAAAAAGCTTTTCGACGAATCGGCCTCTCTGCAAAAACTTTTTCCAGCATAATTGCAAAAGATGCCCAGGGCGCGCTGCTGAAATTTTTTGATATGTTATCGAAAGTCGAAGGACAAAATCGCGCTTCGGTCTTGGTTGATATTTTCGTAAAAAATTATTCCAGCACAGTGGCGACCCTCGTTGGCTCGCTTGATAAATACAAGCAGCAGTTGCAACTGATTTCCGATCCAAAAAACTATGCAACGTCCATGGAGAAGGAGTTTTTGACAAGATCGGCCACAACCGAAAATTCCATTCAAATTCTGAAGAACGCATTTTCTGAATTTTCCATAACGCTGGGAAATTCTCTGCTACCTACGATAAGTGCTCTGGCCCAAAGTATTGGATCGGTGATGCAGGGCCTGACGGGGTGGATTTCGAAAAATCCGGAATTGACAAGAACGATCACACATCTTATTGGCGGATTGGTCGGAATGAAGCTTGCAACTTTTACGCTAGGCTACGCGGCGACGTTTTTGTTCGGAGGTCTGAATCGGCTGGTCATCATATTCAAAGGACTGCGACTCGGACTGGCGTTGGCTGGCACCGCGTTTCGCTCATTTTTCAAGGTCGGTCCGCTGGCGTTCATAGGAATCGCTTGCGCTGTCTATGAAAACTGGGAAACCGTCAAGAACTTTCTCATGAATAAAGCCTAGCGGCTCCTGGACAGAAGAGTTAGACCAGGATACAGCACCGCAACCATTTTCTCTAACGACTCTCATGCATATACATAGTAGCAGCCTACGCAAAGCACAAAAAGAACATACCAAAAACCTATAGACAAAAATTCTCTACCCTTTGTGCACCATAAAAGTCCTATTTGAATTATAGGTAGTAGTGCCACCATCGTAGCCAACAATAATTGTACACTGCTCATTGTACGCAAAGTTCAATAAAAAATCATGACACGTAGTGCCGGGATTGTATTCTATTTCGCCTGTATAGAAATTTTTTATTCCACCATACTGTGTCCTACAAGGAGGATAAGTAGAGTTCTGAATGCGTACAACGCAATCTATTAAACTACCATGCGCTGGTGCCCAAGTCCATAACAACGTAGGTTCTGAATGGCAACGTTCTCGTTGAACCGGCCGTGGCGGTAAATGAGTCAATGAGACAGATTTGGCTTTAGCCTTAGCAGCAGCTGCCTTGGCGAAAACTTTAGCTCCAGTTGCGAATACCCCCGAGGTCCCATAGCAAACAGCTTGATCATTAGCGCTACTAACTCCAGGTGCTGGCAAGTGCATTGGAGTACGAACCGCCCTAGTAGGGGTATGCAGAACACTTATTAGATGACTCTCATGCGGCACACAAATACTTTGCCAAAACACAAAAAACATCAAAAGACAGCAAGTTCTTACCAACTCTTTACCTACTGCTGATTTCAAAATAACCATCTCATTCACTCTTCACAGAGGTACTATCGCATGGATAAAGCTCAAAACCATCCAAAAGTTCCTCTGGCATTTTATTTACCATCACTTTCAACATAAAACATGATATAGGAGAAATATCACCATTTAAAATGTTCATTGCACCAGTCAAAGCATGAGGATTTGATACGCAAACCTTCCCTTCCTGATTTATCTGCGATCCGAACATAACCAAAGCTTGCTTTTGAGAAGGAGACAAGGAATCAACCTTTGTGTCCTTAGGTAACAATTGCTCTACAGACAGAGCCGCATACTTACATGCCAATTTAACTATCAGAAATCTAATGTTTCTTACTTCTTGAATATCGGTTTCTAATTCTTTACTTTCTCCTTCTTTTTTTGACAAGTCGACAATCACTTTGTCACCATAAAGCTTCTGCTCCAAACGGCTCAAGCTCTCTACAATTGAGGCAACAGCAAAATCATCCATAGCCAGTACACCTCCCATCACAGGGCACAAACACCCTATAAACACAAATCCATAAAACACTCTTTTCATAATCATCACCATAATTTACTATCATGAGTTGTAGTATAGCTCATATGTTTTGTTCTTGCAAGAAAAATTAACTAACACACTGAGCCTGTTTTTTATAACAGTGTGTCTTCGCCAACTGGTATGACAAGGAAAACGGCGAGTATCATACGGTCAAAAGTGGCTCCGGAGATCCGGAAATCGAGCTGGACGAGATATTTTCCTCTGAAAAATCAGCACTTGTAGCCGCTAACGCCAAGTTCAAGCGGGTCGTAAAGTCCAACAAAACATTCCGATTTACAACAGGAGGCCGCCCGGATTTCTTCGCTGAATCTCCGATTGTTTTTAGAGGACTGAGTCCGAAAATCCCTGCAAATTGGATTATTTTAAGAGTCGAACACACCCTGAGCGCGAGCGGGTTCACGACTCAGGTCGAGTGTTCAAGTTTAGTATAGGAGGCATAATATATATGTATAGTGAAAAATTTTTGAAAGCTTTCGAGTATCTGATGTATCACGAAGGCGGATACGTTAACGATAAGAACGATGCCGGAGGCGAAACGAAATTTGGCATTTCCAAGCGCAGCTACCCGCACCTGGACATAAAAAATTTAACCCCAGACCAAACTAAGCAAATTTACTTTGTGGATTTCTGGACAAAAGCCAAATGTGAGCAAATCAAAGACGATAATCTTGCCACAAAGTTTTTCGACCTGTGTGTGAACACGGGAATCGGCCAGGCAACCAGACTGATTCAGAGAGCTCTGAGATCAGCAGGACAAATCGTAGCCGAAGACGGAATTATCGGGCAAAACACGCTGGCTACCATCAACAAATCCGATCCGACAGACCTGCTGGCGGCTCTAAAATCAGAGGCCGCAGGCTTTTATCGAATGATTGCGCAGGCAAATCCTTCACAACAAAAATTCATTCAAGGATGGCTTAACCGCGCCTACGACACAACAACAATCTAAAAGGAGAAAGGAAAATACCATGACAAACCTAGAAGACCTGATTTTGAACGAAAAAACAAAAGGCATCGTTGCCATAATCGCGGCCGTCATCACTCATTTTACCCCAGACCACATCGATTACATCATCGTGCGCCCCGAAAGCCTCAAATATGAGGCGAAACTGTAGTTTTGTAGCGGTCAAATTCCGCTCCCCCAGGCATCGGGGTGAAAGTGTATTCCACACTGAGAAAGCTTGGCAA
>JAITRM010000022.1 GCA_031288395.1 Holosporaceae bacterium
GAGCACGAGGCTGGCTAAGCGACGACGTGGCGGAGCCCTTGTGCTCGCTGGCGATCGGTGAGAGAGGCTGCGACGTGTCGTCGCTGCTGTGTTTGCTGGCGACCGATGAGAGAAGTGGCGACGTGTTGTCATCGTCGTCGCTCGAACTAACCTTCTCGTCATCGTCGTCGCTCAAACTAACCTCGTCGTCATCGTTACTCGAACTAACCTTGTCGTCATCGTCGCCGTTGTGTTCACTGGCGGCCGGTGATGGAGGCGGTGACGTGTTGTCGTCGTTGTGTTCACTGGCGGTCGGTGAGAGAGGCGGTGACGTGTTGTCGCCGTTGTGTTCACTGGCGGCCGGTGATGGAGGTGGTGACGTGTCATCGTCGTTGTGCTCGCTGGCGGTCGACGTGCTAGGCGTGGATCCCACTGTCACCTCGTTCTCTTCTGAACTAGACGAGCTAGACGAGTCAGGCGAGCTAGACGAGCTAGACGAGTCAGGCAGTGACGATTTTATGTTGCTGCCCTTGGACTCGTAGCCATCGTTGTCGCCGCCCTCGTCCTCATTCTTCGTAGGCGCAGGCGTTGCCCCGTCACCGTTTCCGTCATTGTCATCTTCCGAGCTATCTGAGCCGTCGTCGTCATCCAGCTTTGTCGTTTTCACCTTTGCCGCTTCCACCTTTGTCGTTTCCAGCGCCTCAAGCAGTTTTCCCCATGTCTTCGGGAGACTATGCAGTCCTGAGAAGTTGTACTCATCATACTCATCATGCAAGTCGATCATCGCATCCACCAGATTCTCCCCATCGGTGATCACCCTTTTTGCCCACTTCCCGAGAGCTTCCCTGAATATGATTGGCTCTTTTTTGTTACTCCACCAGTACTCAGGGACCTCCCCTACGTAGGCACACAGGACCTCTACTATGCCATCAGGGACTGGGTCTCCGACTTTCAGCTGCATCCCCTGCACATCCCCGCTCAGCAGCGCGGTCGAAAGCGCAACGCTGGAACAAAAACCTCTTATGATATTCTTTTTCATTTTGTCTTTTCCTTTTTCCTAAAAAAATAAATACGGGCCATTAGTACATTAAGGTGATCAGGTTGTCAACCATAGATTGTAAAAAAATAAGCGATACACGTTTACGGCGACTGCCCATTCAAGGGTGAGGCGCTTCAAGGTTCAGTGAGCAGATATTTAGGCGTTACAATATGTGGATTGTGGCGAGAAAAAATACCGGAACGCTCCGTATCCCGGATCGCGTTGGTAGCGAGGAGCGTCCAACCGTCTACTGATTCATATTATTGAAGAAATCGGCATTAGTTTTGGAGTTTTTGAGCTTGTCCAGGAGGAATTCCATGCCGTCTCCGGTTCCCATTGGCATAAGGACTCTCCGCAGAACCCACATTTTGGACAGAGCCGCTCTATCCACCAGCAGTTCTTCCTTGCGTGTGCCGGATTTTGTCATGTCAATGGCGGGAAAAGTTCTCTTATCGGATAATTTCCTGTCCAGAACTATTTCCGCATTGCCGGTGCCCTTAAACTCCTCAAATATGACTTCATCCATGCGTGATCCGGTCTCCACCAACGCCGTGCCTATGATGGTGAGGGATCCGCCTTCCTCGATGTTGCGGGCGGCCCCGAAAATTCTCTTGGGACGTTGCAGAGCATTCGCATCTACGCCGCCCGTCAGCACTTTTCCGGAAGAGGGGCAGACGGTGTTGTAGGCTCTGGCCAAACGAGTGATGGAATCCAGCAGGATAACCACGTCTTTTTTGTGCTCCACCAATCTTTTGGCCTTTTCAATGACTATTTCCGCCACCTGCACATGGCGCGTCGGCACTTCGTCAAAGGTTGAGCTGACCACTTCGCCTTTTACGGACCGACGCATGTCGGTAACCTCTTCCGGGCGCTCGTCGATCAGGAGAACGATCAGACAGGCCTCCGGAGAGTTGGCGGTAATCGCGCGGGCGATGTTCTGGAGCATCACGGTTTTTCCAGTTCTCGGCGGAGCCACGATGAGCGCTCTCTGGCCTCGCCCCAGTGGGGAAATGATTTCTATAACGCGAGTGGTAAAGTCCTTCTCGGTTGGATCGTCGAACTCCAGGGTCAATTTGGAATTTGGGTAGAGCGGAGTGAGATCGTCAAAATTTATGCGATGCCGAGCGACGTCCAGCGAGTCTCCGTTTACAGAGCTGATCTTGAAAATCGCGAAATATCTTTCCCCTTCCTTCGGTTGGCGAATTATGCCCTCCAGAGTGTCTCCGGTTTTTAGACTGTATTTTCTGATTTGCGATGGAGAAACGTAGATATCGTCGGACCCGGCCATGTAATTCATTTCCGGAGATCTCAAAAACCCAAATCCGTCCTGGAGAACTTCCAGAACGCCTTCGCCAGTGATTTCTACCTCGTTTTCCGTAAGTTTTTTCAAAATCGCGAACATTAGATCCTGACGCTTCAGGGTGGCCGCATTCTCCAGCTCCAAACTTTCGGCAAAGGCCAGCAGCTCGGCAGGCTTTTTAGTCTTTATGTCTTTTAGGCGCATTACTCCTCTTTATTTTTTGTGAAACAAACAAATGACTCTGTATTCTAGGCGCTGCAATCTAATAGCACAACAAACGAATGCAATCAAGCGCTCCCACTGACGGGCGTACTGATCCCAAAAACCTCCGCCAGTGTACCATGGAATGCGATATTGTCAAATGTTTGCGTGAAACAGCCGGCTTCGCTATACTGCCGCGGCTTTGAAAAAGATCGTATGGCATTAATCCACAAGAAAATTTTGAGAAATGTAAAGAGCTTTCGCTTCGGCGGCGGCGGACTGTGGAATTATGTGGAATGCTTTCTGGCGGGAGCGTCTGTTGGATGTAGTTTTGCTCCATTCCAGGTGAGCTTCATGTTTTTGCTCTCATTTGGATGGCTTTTTGCGAAGATTATCCTAGCAAACCACTCTGTTGCTAGCAATCTCACAAGGGCTTTTATGTTTTTGCTGGGGATGCATGTGACAAATGTATACTGGCTGGCGCTTCCATTGACGATAAATCTTGCTCGCCACTGGATTTTAATAGCGCCGGCTCTCCTTTTGATCCCCGCTTGCCTATCCCTGCAACTGCTGCCGGCCGTATTTATCGCGCAAAAGTATTGCGTTGGAGTTCATGAAAAAACACTGGCTTTTACGGCGTTGTTCTGCGCCGAGCTTTTCTTTCTGGGACACTATGGACCGGGATTCCCTTGGGTTTTGCCCGGCTATATCTGGAGCTCTCACGAAATATTTTTGCAGACTTTGAGTATCTATGGCATTTATGGCCTGAGCTTTATTACCGTCTGGCTCTCCGGTCTTGTGGGCTGCTCCTATATTTTTCACCAAAAAAAAGACCTTAAAAACCGGCGCAGATCACTGCTAGGAGCGCTTTTGGGGGTATTTTTTCTGGCTGTTTTCGGGTTTTGTAGGCTACATTTGCATAAAACTGAATTTACACAGCATAGTGCCCGCGTCGTTCAGTGCAATCTTTCTCAGAGAGATAAAATGGATTTAGGCCTTTTCTATAGCAATCTGGAACGGCACGTAGCGCTTAGTCAACACGACGCGCCCATAGATTTCATCATCTGGCCAGAGGCAGCTATTCCGTACTTATATCACGAACGGTTTACGCAGCTGCACGAGCACTTAAAGTCTCCTCTGAAAATAGGGGAGTATCTCGTTACCGGAGCGGTGCGGAAAGATTTGCTCACCTCCAATGTTTACAACAGCGCCGTTGTCATAGATCATCGGGGAAAGAATATTTGCAACTACGATAAAATAAGGTTGGTGCCCTTCGGCGAATATCTGCCGCTGCGGAAGTATATTCCCTTTCAAAGTCTTCAGAGCATTGCCAGCGAGATAGGAGATTTTGACGCTGGGAACAAGCCAAAACTTCTGAAAATCAAAGGGGTGAAAATGATCATGGCCATCTGCTACGAGGCGGCCTTTCCCCAAGAGTTTATTCCGTCAGGACAACGAGGGGACGTTATAGTAAACCTCACGAACGACGGTTGGTTTGGTCCTAGCAGCGAGCCGTTTCAGCATCTGCAGATAGTCAGAGCGCGAGCGATTGAAACCGGCCTTCCGCTGATTCGCGCTGCCAATTATGGAATTAGCGCAGTTTTCGATCCTCTTGGAAGAGAAATCGGTAGAGTTGCCTTCAACAAAAGCGGATTCCTTGACTGCCGCATACCGCGCAGCATTTCGGAGACTCCCTACAGCAAATTCGGTGATCTACTGTTCTTCGCCATTCTAATGGTTAGTCTGATTTATGCGTTTCGTAGGGCGCCGGTATAGAGCGTTCGACGAGATTTACTCAGATATTTCAGGTTCTTCCTGCGCTGGAATAATTTCTTCTTCGACATATTCTTCCTTGAATTCGTCCATAATTTCATCGCTGGTCTGGTTTTTTATTTCGATAAACTCATTGGCTTCCACAGTGCATATTTTTGGGATTCTCATGGTAAATTTGGAGCCAACCCCGCTCTCGCTTTCAGCTAAAATCGTGCCGCCCAGCAACTCCACATACTTTTTGGTAATCGACAATCCGAGACCAGCTCCAGATTTTTTGTTACCACCATGAAAGGGATCGAATATGCTGCTTATCCTGTCCGGATCAATGCCTGTTCCGGTGTCTATAATTGAAAATTCTATATGATCGACGCCCTGTTTCACTACGGCGGAAGCCCTCAGCGTTATTTTACCAAATTCTGTAAATTTTGCCGCATTGCTCAGCAAGTTAAGGAGACATTGCCTGAGTTTCAATGCGTCTGTGTACATAACCCCGATGTTTTTTGGGTACTCCAGGAAAAGCGAGTTGTTATTCTTTGTGATCAGTGGCATGGTCACGCCTTCGACATCTTTAATTATGCCGTGAACATCGGCGTTTTCAAAGAACAGCTGGATTTTCCCGGCTTCAATCTTAGACAAATCCAAAATTTCATCCACCAGTGACAGCAAGTGCTTCGCAGAGCCGATAATTTTACGCAGATCATCCGCCGAGACAGTATCTTTCCTATCCAGCGCCTCTTCTTGAAGAATCTCTCCGTAACCAATGATGGCGTTGATGGGAGTTTTAAGCTCGGAGCTGACGTTGGTCAAGAACTTGCTCTTCGCCTCGTTTGCTTCATTGGCAGTTTTTTGGGCTTTTTCCAGCAAAGCGTTGGATTCTTCGAGTTCTTTTGCTTTAGTTTCCAAATCAACGGTTCGCTCCAATACTTGTTTTTCCAAAAGCTCTGCGTTGTTGGCCAATTTTTTCTCGATTTCTTTGCGGCGATTGATGTCCAAGATCGCTAGAACTACGTACCTTTCGTCGTCTATATCTATTGGACTGGCAGAGCATATGCCCCAGAAGCTTCCACCGCCAAAGCTCTGCAGTAGAACCTCATAATTCATCACATTAATGTTGGAGGAAATGGCGCTGAGTATGTAATCCTTATCGCGCTCTGATATGAAAAGATTCCATATGTTGACGGTTTTTACATCTTTTTCTTCGATATGGAGCGCAGTCGTAGCGGAGAGATTTATGCGCATAATTTTACCATTGGAAGCCTTAAATATAACGGTGGCCAGAGGGGTGGAATCTGTAATTGTGTTGGCTATCCCCAACTGGCTCAGCGAAGCGTTGTAAAATTTGGAAATTAAAATGCAGAAGGCCAGCCAGATTATAATTATTGATATGATTACAATGGACATGCTGCTAAACATCCCTTCCATCACTGTCTGCAGAGCAGCTTCGCCGGTAACCTCCAGGATAAAAAACTTATTTCCTTTCATGGTTTCGGGTATTTTTATCTCACTTTTAAAAACTCTGAAGTCGATGGATTCTATTTCCTGATCAGAAAAACCTTCCGGTATATTTTGAATTCTTGAGGTAAGATGCATTCCCAAGGCTGCAACCCCTCTTGCATTCAAGGCCTCCTGCGGAAGAGAATTTAGCGCCACATAGCGTTTGCAATCGGGCGAAATTATATAGAACATTCTAGGAAATGCTCCTTCTTGCATTTCGTTCATGTATTTCTCGTACTGGCCCCATTTGACGGTAATGTCGAAATAGAATTCGTTGCCCTTTGATTCTTTGGTAGGCGAGCTATGCAGTACGAGATAATTTACAATAATAAGACCATCTTCGCGCTGCCCTATGCTATAGTTGATCTCGTTCTTTGTTTTTAATCTATCACCCTTTCCGAGGTCGGTTTCTTCTCCTTTTATGGTGCCGGCCAAAAATTTCCCGTCTTTGTCATATAGATTTATGGAAATTATGTTATTATTTTTCTTGATGAAGTCCTTTATTTTTTTGACTGTCTCTTTCTTATTGTCCAAATCCAAAGATTGGACTTCTGCCATGAAAATATTGAGTTCCTTTTGGGTATTTTCGAACTGTAGCGCTATATATTTGGACAGATTGATGCCTTCGCTCTGCATAAACGTGTCGACACACTGAGCAATATCCTTTTTAGAGGATGATTTTACGAGTTTAGAGCCAATCAACAGTGGAATCAGGACACACATCCACATCAACAGTGTTGTTTTTATGACTGCTGCAACCTTTTTTAGCATTTGGCACACCTAAATACAAAAACATGCCTCAACTCTATTCTCTGAAGATTACTATTTTGTAAAGATTGTGCTGGTTTCAGCCATAAATATGCAAGTTAAACAAGAAAAGCCCCGCCGGACCCGGCGGAGCTTCGTTTGGCTCACTTCGCGTGAAACCTAAAGCCTCACTTGGCGGCCGAAGCCGGCGCAGCTGCCGAGGCTGGTGTTTCCGGCGCTTCTTTTTCAGGCACAAAAGGAGAGCCGTCTTCGTTAAATCTTTCGACTTTCGCCTGCTTCTCTAGCCTTTCCAGCAACTTCATCATCTCCTCGTGCATCACCACCTGCTTCAGCATATCCTTTGCTTCTTCAAACTTCTGCGGCGTGGTGTCCCTGCTGTCCATGATTTTGAAGATGTGGAACCCGTTTTCCGTTTTGAGAAAGTCCTTGGTGTACTCCCCATCCTTAAGAGCGGTGAGTTTATCTTTTATTTCCTGCGGAAGCATATCCAACGGAACGTAGCCCTCGTCGCCACCTTTCGACTTCGACGGCGCCTCGCTTTTTTCCGTGGCTAGCTTCGAGAAATCCGAGCCCTTAGCCAGAGAAGCCAACACATCCTTCGCGGCTTTTTCGGTACTCAACATGATATGAAACACTTTGCTCTCGCGCCCCTTTTTGAACTCCACTAGGTACTTGGTATATCTCGCCTTCAGCGCAGACTCATTCTCGGCCTTGGGGGCGATTTCTCTTATGAGGAAAGTCCTTCCCAGCAACTCTTCTTTGAAGCGCTCCAACCTTTCCATGAACTCCTTCGTTCTATCCATGCCAGCCTTTTTTGCCTGCTCAATCATTAGATAGGTATTAAGCTTCTGAGTTACCAGCATTTCGAACAATTTGTCCGGAGAAATTCCCTGCACCATTTGTGGCGGAACCAGCTTCATATCTGCCAGAATTTGACTGCGCCTATATTCCTTCCGGCCGTTAATTTTCAACACAATCGGATCGCCGACGATTTTCTTCTTCTCTCCCGGAGCGGCTACCTTAGTTGAAACCGCCTTAGCTGAAGCTGCGCCGGCGCTTGGGGAAGAAGGCTTGGCCACCGCGGCTTCGCTTTTGTCTACGTCGCCTTCGGTACTAGCTCCGTCCTTTTCTACTTTTGCGTCCTCAATTTTCCCGTCTTTGGAAAAAGTCTTCTTTAACGCGCCGCCCTCGGATGCTTCAAAATACGCGAAAGAAAGCACCGCGGCAGCACAACACATTCTAAACTTCATCATAAATCTCCATAAAAGCCGGAGCGAGTATATGCCCAAAATGCTAAATTTGCAACACGCCCATTGACGTGTGAATCGCCCATTCAAGTTTGAAGTACTTCAAGGGTTATGGAGCGGGCGTGCAGGCGTTACAATCTACAGATTGTGGCGTAGACAGCCAAATTTGCATGGAAAGTCTCAATTTGCCGAATGGGCGCAATAATTATTTTCCTTGCTCGTAATCTCGTTCCAGCAATTCTTTGAAATATTTTGCTTTTTTGTAGTGGGACGGCTCGGTTTTTTCATTCATTTTGCCGAGGCTGTTGGTTAAAAGTTCATGGGCTTTGGCGTAATCTCCTAGAAAAATTTGCTCCAGAGCCAACATTAGCAGGGCTAGTCCTTCTTTTTTCTTCTTGCCGTACGCTTTGGCGAGCAATCTTAAGACGTCGCTGTCCAAGTGCATTGAGTACTTGGCAGATTCCAGAATTTCTATCGCCGCATCGATTTTCTGGTTAGCTTCCAGCAGAGCGTTCGCATAGTCTATGTTGATCAGCACATTGACGTTATTGCTGCATATCTGCTCGTATATTTTAATGGCTTCGCTCAAATTGCCGGATTCGTAAAGGACTTGGGCAAGCGTTTCCTTGTAGTAGAGATCGCTGGGATTTTTTTTTACCAAATTACGCAGCAAGGCTACGGCTTTTGCCGATTTTCCACAGCGGTGATGGTAAATAGCTTGGGAATAATCGTCCTTCGAAAATTCAGCGAATGGATTTACTTCTCCGAGATAACACCGAAGTTTAGTTAGAATGCGCTTATATTTGCGGGATGGGACTTCGTCGGCCTCATGTTTTCCGGATTTTGGACGTCTGTGCAGCGCCGATATTCTATTGTCGACTTTCGGGTGGGTTAAAACGTAGGCCGGAAGATTGACGCCGCCGTTTAAAATATCCACATGCTGGAAAATTTCCAGCGCCCCAATGAGAGCCTCGGCGTCGTAGCCTAATTTTTCCAGATAGGAGACCGCTAAAGCGTCCGCTGCCAGCTCCTCGCCTCGGGAAAATCTCAGATAAAACCTCTCGTCCGTCAATCCATAACCCAGCAATAGCGCGATTGCGTCCGGCGATCCAGTCAGAGACGTCCCCAAAATGCCCGCCAGCATGGCGATCATAAAATTTTGGGAACGTTGTTGCAGAAGGTAGGCGTGTCGTTCCACATGTCCAGCGGCCATATGGCCAACTTCGTGGCACAGCACGCCGATTAAATGTAGCAAATTTTCAAAGCGCAGAAGCAATCCGGATGTTATAAAGATATAGCCGTTCCCGACGGTAAATGCATTGATTATTTCGGAATGCAGCACATATATTTTGGCAGACTCCGGGCGAAGGCCTGCGGCCCGGAAAATGGGGCCCGCTATTTCCCTGAGGGTCTCTTCTATTTCCGCGTCGCGTATGATTCGCCATTCCGCGCGTACTTCGCAAAAAGCCGCGCCCAGATATATCATAAGTGCAAAAAATCTCGCTACGCTCACATGATCAACCCTTCAGGGGAACGGAATTGGAAGACAGGTTAATGCGCTTCCCGGAGTCTAGAAAATTCCCGCGAAAAAATGTAGTGATATTTGGCGTTTATCGTTGTTTTCGATTGATCCCGGGATCTTTCTTGCGGCAAGTCTCTGTTTCCATTGTTCCGCGATGAATGTCGGTGGGCCGCCGCTTTGCTCCAGAGCGAAAAAAATATGACTGCGCTGTTGTTTAGCAGCGCTCTGGGCGCAATCCCGGGCCACTCGGGATCCTGCTGCCCGCTCGTTTGCGATCGGTGCCGCGCTTTCCAATTCCTTCCATTGTCCTCGCATCTCTCTGGCGGGACTCACTTCCTAAGTGACAGCGGTTATCCTAGTATTTATACCAAACGTCATCTCTAATTAACGAAAAGATTTTTGAGATTCGCTCAGCAACAGCGGTCTCCTGGCTTGCGATAAAAAATTAGTAGTGACGTTTGGTATTATCACCTTCCTCTTCATCTTCGTATTTTTCAGGCTCGTTTACATCGAATAGGATGTTGCCCTCGGCATAGTTTTCACTATCACTGCTTACTTTATTCCATTTGCCCGACCCTTTTTGGCTACCGTAACTCTTTTTTGAGTCCGGGTTTCTACTTTCGCCTCTCCCTTGGTTTGCGTCGAACGAACCGTGATCGCTTCTATTTCGACGTTTCCTATCGCCAGTGTCTCTCGTTTGGCCACCATCATCGTGTTCTTCTTGGTATCTCCTAGATCTTTCTTCGAGGTACCGTGCTCCCTTCAGTAGCAGCGATTTAAAGCTAGAGCTTTTCTTACCTAGCTCCTTGTAGTCATTGAGATGGTGTCTGTCGTGCATTTCGTTATTTATCGTTTCAACGTGCACTTCCAGCATTTCAAGTATCTCTTTCAGTGCATTCATAGACTCTCCTAGCTTGCTAAAGATGTTACTAAGCCTAGCACTGTCGTAGCAGTTTAGATTTTGGAGTTTTTGGAATGCTGGAATCGCGTTTTTAACGATGGCATTTTTTATGACTCCGTAAGCGTTCTTATTCAACTGGAATAGCACTTTGGCGTTCGGGAAATCGATGTATTTCGCTTTCTGAGTCTTCTGAGCATTTTGATCCATAATGGTGACTTGCGCTGTGATAAATTGGATCGCCTGGCTGTAGTTCTGCAAGTTCATCACGACTACTTTTTCTATCAAAAACAGAATCATTTCTAGAGCGTCTATGCTTTGTATTGACTTAGTATCGTTTTTCTTGCCATAGTCGCTCTTCACTAAAGAGTTTAGGTTTTTTCCGATGCTTTTCCCGTGCTCAGCAATTCTATCAAGCATTTGTGCGACATTTAACAGCGCTTCCGCGTGCAGTCTCATGACTCCCGCGCTGTATCCACGTTTGTAATTTTTGGTCAAATCGTTAACGATCGCTTTCCCAGCCGCAGCCAGTCCGTTTTTGGAGCTGAATATGGTGTCTCCAGCGTATTCGTAGGCGTTGGCGATCGTGGTGATAGCTGCTATTTCCTCACGAGTTAATTCGCCTTCCATTCCCTTGCCTGGTTTTACGGTTTTCTTGAAGTATTTGTCCGGCGTCACTTTATCGAGCCCCACAGACATATCCACATGAACTGACGATACCAAAACAACGGTAGCTAATCCTAAAATGACTTTTCTCATCTGTGTCCTCCGTTTAAAAACTCATAGGAAGTATGCTAGCAGGCAAAAATTAATTTATTATTAAAAAATGAAATAAATTTGAAAATACTGGTTTTGGGTATAGATTTCCGCAGCTAATAGCGATATTTCCAGCTAATACCGGCTTCTCCGTTGGTGTTGGCTTTTATGGATACCCGCGGAGTGATTGAAAGATCAACATCGAAGGAGGCTCCTTCTTCTTTCTTATTTACGCTCAAATATATGTTGTCATGAATGTATTTTCCGGCGCTCATGTTCACTCTGCGCTGGCTGCTGCCCGAGTTCTGGCTGTCCGAATAGAGCGAACTGGATTGATTCTCCCCGCTGGTGAACGATATGTTGTCCACAATTCCCACATTTTGAAACGTATTCAGCAAAGAAAAAATATAGCCTCGCTGTTTTAGGCTAGCTACGGCGTTTGCCAGCTGCGCCACCTCTCCTATGGAAAGGTATTTCAGCTCTTTTCCAAAGATCATTTTCGCCAGAATTACATCCTTTGTGTAGCTGGGATTTGAGTATAAATTCAGGTAAGAGCCCCGCTCCGGCGTGCTTCCAATATCCAGAGAAACGCTTATGTCGCCAAAGTTCCTTTTGCAGGAAAAAAAAGCGTCCGGCTCAAATGGAAATTCTTTGCGGAAAATAGCCGATCCTTTGGTAAACGGCATGCGCTTACCGAATAAATCCAGCTTCCCTCCGGACAATTTTAGAGTGCCAACCAGCGTAGCCCGATCCTGATGGGATGACAGCAGCAGATCATTGGAGGAGAGGATCATTTCAAATATATTGCCGGAAAAATTTATGCGAGGGCAGTTCATGTGCACGTCATAGCTGAAAAAATCCTTTTCCTGAGACTTTTTTTTCTGGGGATTATGGAGAAAAGGGTCGTTTTCCACCAGGACATCCCTATCCTTTGCAACGTCGGAGGAGTCGAAGTAGCGCAATTCGCATTTGGGAATATTGACTCTTCCGCTGATGCGCATATCGTCGATGGGGCCCCTCATGGCGCCTTCTCCGCGAACGGTTATCTGCGTATCATCCGAATCGAAGAGCATAAAATTGTCGAATCTCAGGCGAAGATCGGTCTTTATGTTTGGAACAATTCCCCTAAAAAACGGAACTCCGGTTCCGGTGATAAATAATCTTTTTTTGTTAACGTCAACGAACTCCGCCGACAAAATCCGGATGCTTTTTCCGTCAGCTCCAAGGGAAATATTCCCGTTTCTGAGGAAAACGTCACCTACGGCAATATGCGCCCTGCGCAGCCGAGCATTACCACCGATGGACGGATTCGCTAGACTGCCGCTCAGATGAAAATCGCAGTCAAACGCGCCCCGAACGTCGGCATTGTCCGGAAGTTCCAGCAATCGTTCCAGTTGAGCGCTGCCGCGAACGCTGCAGCTGAGGCGATTGAGAGTATTTTTTACAATGGGGCCGGAAGTTGTGAAAATTGCCGGAAGAAAAGCGTCGGCGGTTATTTCGTCGTTGCGATTTTTTAAACTCGCAAAAATTTTCGCGCCGTCTTCGGATATTTTCGCGCTGACCTTTAGCAAATTCCTTCTGGCCATTAAGCTGGACAAAAGAAAGTCTCCTGAGCCGAAAAGAATCCCATTCTCAGCCTTTAATTTTAAGCTTCCATCCAGTTCGCAATTGGGAGCCCAGTGATTAAAAAGGTTGGCCAGACTGTTGATGGGAACGGCTCGAAAAGCAAAATCAATCCCGCGAGAATTGAGTGAAAAATTTATGAAGCCGGTCTTTTTCGGGCTGCTACCGGAAAATTGACAATCTACTTTATAATCATTGTTGACAAAATCTAAACTACAGGTCGTCAATGCAATTTTATTTTGAGGAGATGTGAGGCGGCATTTCTCCAGAGATATTTTATCGAAGGAGCCGGAAATGTCTCCGTGAGCGTCCAAAGAATAGACGTCGTTTACCTTTCCGACCAGAGCTAATTTGCCCTTGGAGAAGTTGAGCTCCAATTTGTCAAAATTTATATTGAATATTTTTGCATTTCCCAGCGTTATTTTATTTTTTTGCGGAGCGAGATCGTATTTTACGGCGCCCAATTCATGGAGGCCGAAGTTAAGCGCTTTAAATTCTCCTTTGGAAACTATTTCTTTGCTTTTATAGGAAAAACTTCCGCTGCCGCTTCCGGAAATCGGGACGATTTTGTTCCAAAAGTCCATTTGGCTGAAGTTGAAGTTCAGCGAGCAATCCAAATTTTCAGCCAACAAAAACGGACCGGAAGATTCAACCCATCCCTTTTTACTCAAAAGCTTGGCGTTTTCTACGGATATTTGATCGCCTATTTTCAAATCAGAAATAATCTCGAAATCATCTCCCCACAAATTTATTTTTGCCTTTTGGAAGTCTTCAATCTCGCATTTAAAGTTGCGAAGGGCGAAACCGGCAATATTCACCCAACCAATG
The DNA here is from genome assembly GCA_031288395.1 of Holosporaceae bacterium. Lineage (GTDB taxonomy): Bacteria > Pseudomonadota > Alphaproteobacteria > UBA3830 > UBA3830 > JAIRZM01. The sequence goes on from JAITRM010000022.1 coordinate 13,429, forward strand.
GTTCCGTCAATGATACTTTTTTGATTTTTCTGCAGATATTTTACGCCGCCCAGATTCTGTTTAATTCTTTGAAAAACAACATTGGCTTCCTGCTGTGGATTTTCCGAAAAATCATAGCTTAAGCGCAAATGAGCATGCACGTTTTCGAAATTTTTGCGAACAATCTCCGGAATCAAATCAAAATTCGGAAGGTCTTCCAAAAAAATCTTCGCCTGCATCTTTGCCCTTTGGTCACCAAGGCAAACGTTTCCGCGACAGGCATAATTTTTCCCTCCATACTTTACGGAAGCGTTTTGAATTTTTATATCCAACATGAAATCACGGTACTGGCCATTGGAAATAATTTCCACGGCGCCATTTCGGGCCGTCAATTCATAGACGGCAACTTTTTTTTCAGGCCCGTTTATGAACAAATTTCCGTCAAAATCTAATATTTTTTCAAAGGCAATGTTACTTTTCGTGCATTCTCCATTTTCCCAATGAAAAAGAACGTTCAAGGATTGATGGCGGTTGATTTTGCTATACAGGAAATCATCTTTTAAATCAGAGCGATAGGTTAAATCGTCCAGCGAGTAAGTTTTTCCGGCGATCCGCATAAAACCGCTGCCCAGAGATAGATCATTGATGAAGATTCTTAACGCCCGCATCAGTGGAATCAGGCCCTTTAATTTTTCGTTGAGATCTATTTTTTCTTCCGAGCCGTTTAGAGTGAAGTTAGACACGTGGATGGACGATCTTTCGCAAAATTTTTTTCTTTTCAGTGTGATATCTGAAAAAATCAACTCAAATCCCTCGGGAAAACGAATGAAAATTTCTTGAATTCTGGAAATTTTTCTATCCATTCCATTGATTTTAAAGATAAGATTTTTCGCTAGAAAGTATCTCGAAACCATACTCATGAGAACTTCTCGTCCGGAATCTGCGTAGAACATACCTCCAGCAAGCGCCAGTATCAACGCGACGGCCAGCAGAATTCTATATATAATTTTCAAAACGCTTGCCCTAAACTGATAACAAATTGCATCCTGGAATCAACATGCCTCCTCCTTTTGATGGGAAAGGCGAAGTCGACTCTTATGGGCCCTATGCCGGAAAAATATCTTATGCCGACGCCGGTTGAAAAAAACCACCTCTTTTTTTCCGCTACCAGGTTTTCGTAGCGCGATTTGTTTTGAAAAATTTTTGCTCCATCGAAAAATATAACGCCGCCAAAATCGGCGGTAAATTTTCTGCGAATTTCAGCGTTGAACTCCAGGGATGATTTTCCTCCCATGACTGTATCCTCTCCGAGAACTACTTCCGTTGCCATTTGGTTAGCGTAGCCTCTCACAGAATTCATACCGCCGGCATAGACTCTTTTGTCCAGAGGAATATCATCGATGTTGCCGCCAAAGATCATTTTTCTCTGCAGGTTAAATGCCACAATTGTTTTTCTCAGGTCGTCCAGCGGATGGTTGTAGGAAAAACCAGCATCCAGCGCCATGAGGTTATTGACGGAGAAGTGCTTGAAAAATATTTTGGAAAATTTAGCGAACAAACGATAGCCGGATGTTGGATTTAGTAGATCGTCGGTTTTATCCAGGATGAATCCAACGGGCAACGAAAAATTTTCGTAATTCTTTTTATATTCGCCGGGGAAAAATATTGCTGGGCCATCCACGTAGTTCTTTTCGAGGTTTCCGCCAACATTCATGAGCACGTCTCGCAGCAAGGGATATTCATAAACCAGCTCCACCTTGTCGCTCTTTCTGAAAAAAACATTCGTAAGCTCCTGTTTTCTCGAAAGGGTATAATTGGCGGTATTGTCCTTGAAAAAAACGTCCGGCTGCGCCAGCGTCGTTTCGAAACCATAATCCGCCCTCTTGGATTGCGCTCTCAAGGGAGTTCCTTCCATCGTGAACGTTAGTTTTTCTCCTCCATCAAAAGCGTTGCAGTTACTCCAGGATAATCTGGCAATAATGGATTTCAATTTCTGCTGAGTTTGGGATTTCTTCTCAAAATTCATGCTGCGCATTCCGGAATAGAGCAGCGTGAAATCCACCATATGCCTTTTATCCTCCTCCAATTCCAGAAGCATGGGAATCTTATCGTCACGGAGGCAACTTTTAATGGGTTCGGCCTTCACATTGGAAAATATCTGGGTGCTCTTGAGATTTTCCACGGTGGCTTCCACTTTTTCTATGTTGAAAACTTCTCCCTGATTCCAAACGATTCTGTTTCGGATAAATTCCTCCTCGATGTCCGGAAACGCCTTTACCTCAGTATTGGCAAAATAGACCTTTTTTCCAGGATCGATGACTAGGGATAAAACTGCCTCGTTGGCCTCATAATTCACGCGCACTTTTTTTTCCAATACTTCCGGCTCATAGAAACCATTTTTTTGTAAGTCTTTCAGAGCAATATCAATGAGAGCTTTTATTTCCGCAATTGACGCTTTGAACATGCGCAATTTAGACTGCATAATTCTGTCGTGAGTTTCATTGAATTCCTCGTCCTGATTTAGGTATTTTACGTTTAATTTTAGGTTATATATCTGTCCCAAATCGACATATATGCTCACGCTGACATTCTCGGGATCTTCGACGTGAACCTTGTGATGAATTTTCGTTCCGAAAAAGCCCAGAGAATGTGCTTTTTTGTGTATGGTATTTATATCTAAACTGATTCTTTCTGCCAAAGCTCTCATATTGCTAACAGTTTTGCCCTGCAGAGCGAAAGTACGCAAATGATTGATTTCTGCCGCGATTTCTGACTCGGAAATTATTTCCGTTAGCATTCCGAATATGTTTTGCCTTTCCTCCAGCACAAAATTCACTTTGTAATGAAAATTATGAAGATCCAGATCCTCTTCGGACTCATCGGCAAAAGCACAGCTAACAATGCACAAAATGAACAGAAGGCTGAATTTTATTCTGCTCAAATCCATTTTTTTTTCATTTCGTCTAGATTGCCTTGAGCTATGCCAGCGCGAATTTCTTCCATGAGTCTATTCATGAATCTGATATTATGGACCGCTATGGCGCTCAGAGCCAATAGCTCGTTGGCTTTCAATAGATAATGCAGATAAGCCCTCGTGAATGTCTGGCACGTATTGCAATCGCAGTCGGGCTCGATGGGACTGTCGTCGACGTCGTATTGGGATCTTTTCAGGTTTATATGCTCTCTTCCGATTGCGTCACGATGCTCCCCCTTGACTAAAGCTCCGCCGTGTCTCGCTATTCTTGTGGGATGAACGCAGTCAAACGAATCTACCCCCAGCTCAACGGCGCGGAAAATATCGGAAATGCCTCCTATGCCGAGCAGATGGATCGGTCGTGAAGAATCCAGCTCGACCGCAGCCATTTCCACCACTTCATACATCTGTTCTTTGCTGCTTCCCAGAGTTCCTCCGATGGCCGCTCCAAAAAAGGGATGATCGTTGACAAAATGCGCGCTGCATTTTCTCAAGTCGTCGTGCACTCCTCCCTGAACGACTCCGTAGAGAGCTTGAGAAAAGTCGTTGCTTTTCTTGAATTCTTCCAGCGATCGTTTCTCCCAGCGATGCGATCTTTCCATGGATTCTTCGGTGTATTTTTTATCGCCGTGGTAGGGAGTGCACTCGTCAAAGGCGACGATCAGATCAGCTCCCAAATCCCGTTGTATTTTTATGGATTTTTCCGGAGTTAATAATTGTTCGCTTCCGTCCCAATAGGATCTGAAAACTGCGCCGTCTTCTTCTATTTTTGCCAACGTCGGAGACCCTGAGCGTTTTCCCTTAATTTCGTCGGAAACTGATCCATGCCCCAGGCTAAATATCTGGAATCCTCCGGAATCCGTCAACATTGCTCCGTTCCATCCGGTGAATTTGTGCAATCCTCCGCGATTTTTTATGTGCGCTGATCCGGGATAGGAAAATAAATGATAGGTGTTGGACAATATGATTTGAGAGCCGGCTTTTTTCAATTGCTCCGGGAATACTCCCTTCACGCTGGCTTTGGTTCCGCAAAAAATGAAAGCCGGCGTTTGGACGTCTCCGTGCGGCGTTTTCAGAACTCCCAGTCTTGATTTATTTCTGGAGGAAATCACGTCAAATCTAAAGTTCCTGTACATCGTCGTTTCCCCGAAAGACCCTCGCCAATCTTACTAGAGGAACGCACAGCGCGGCAATGATTAATCTAACCAGATAGCTAACGAAAATGTACGTATTCCAGAGCGACGACCAGCTCACTGGATGGTTAGCAAAAACCATCCAAGCCAAAACGGAAAAAACAAAATTATCGACAAAGGTTGAAATTACCATAGACGTCAGCGACCTACTCCACAAATGTTTTCCCCTAGCCAATTTTTTTAGACCGGAAAACACGTGAATATCAACCTGTTGGCTAGTTATGTAGGAGGCGATACTGGAAACAAACAGCGGAAAGCTCGGAGAAAAAATGTCATCCATTTCTTGATGTAAATTTATGCATTCGGGGTACTCTACGAAAGGATGCAGCGTCGCGATTTTCATGACCAGCACAAAAAATAAGTACCCGGCGAAACTCATCCAAACGCATTTTTTCGCCTCTTTGGCACCAAAATATTCGGTCAAAATGTTGTCCACCGCAAAAATCGTAGAAAACACAACTGTCCCCAGGGCAACTGGATTTTCAATCCATGTATATTTCGTGAGTTTCAGAACCTGAATGTTGGAAATTATCAGCGCGATGGTAGAATAGACGAATAACCCGTTTTTCCCAAAGCACTTCATCAGGGTTAAGATGCTTGCGAAACAAATGACTAAAGTCAAAAGGCTCAATAAATCAGCCATGGGCGCTAGGTGGCTCCATACTGCTCTTCCAGATCAACAATGGCCTCGGAGACCAAGGCAGATTTACGAGCGTCAATAATAATTACATCGGAAAAAAGCGGGAAAAACCTCATGAAAACTTCGTTGTATTTGTTCAAATTATAACTAAAACTGCGTGGCCAAAAATTGAACTTTTCATTCACTCCCGAAATGCTGTTTATTTCAAATGCTGATGCCGTTAATGAGGAAATTAGGTCCCGTGGCAGCAGCTTTATGTTTTTCATGATGCGATCAGGGCGAAGCAAGGCATTGGCGCGATTTTTGTTCATGCATATTACAATCAATTTCCCGTCACTTTTTAAAATACGGAATAATTCCCAGAGAAAATCGTCGTTTTTGCGGAAAAATTCCAGATAATGCACTACTAGAATGGCGTTCCAGCTGCAGGAGGCTACGCGCTGAACATAATCGTTGAAGACGGCTGTTTCCTCTGGATCAGCCGGTAGGGCGCAGTGCACTTTATTAGCATCGAGAAAGTTCAAAAAGTCAGCGCGAAATCCGATCGCGAGCGTCTTTCCAGATGGCAGGATCCTACCTAATCGATGGGCAATTTCCCGAGATACCCTCTTCATGGATTCGGTATCGTAAAATTTCGCTAAAAAACTATAATCAATCGGTTTCATAGCGCTATTTATATAACATTCGTGGCCATAATGCATGCATTGCGGAACTATGGCGTCCTCGGGGACGGATTTTCCGATGCGTCTAGCAATGCAGTATTTTTTTTGCTACTGTGCCCGCGTGTTCCTCGGTAGCTCAGAGGTAGAGCAAGTGGCTGTTAACCACTGGGTCGGCGGTTCGAGCCCGTCCCGAGGAGCCATCCATGATTCTGAAAACCCGCGTCAATTTTATTGATTTTCGTTGAATTCTTCTCGCAATTTTGGCTTCATATTT
>JAITRM010000020.1 GCA_031288395.1 Holosporaceae bacterium
ACAAAGCGGAGGAGCTGAATCTTCAGTGCGTGCTCGAAGGCACAAGAAGATGGACGGCTTCTCTCCGCCAGTCCCACAGCAGTTTAGCTATAACTGCCGCTTATTTCAAAGATACAAGAAGATGGCGCCTATTGCTGCTATCCAGCGGGGAAATAGATCTTGCCACCCATATGGCTGATTCCCGAAAAACCACTCGCGCTGGTCAGGAAGTAAGAATTATCAATATACCCGCAAAGCCGAGTATCAATAGCCATGGAATATTTGAAGATATACATGGATTTAACAGCGGAGCTTCATTCGTTGAATATTTATCGGAAGCGTCCAGCAGGTATTACGGCGCTCCCATAGTTGAATTTATAAGGCATGTAATAGAAGACTACGAAAAGATAATACCAAACGTCACTACTAATTTTTTATCGCAAGCCAGGAGGCCGCTGTTGCTGAGCGAATCTCAAAAATCTTTTCGTTAATTAGAGATGACGTTTGGTATAAGAATTCGATTCCGAAAAGAATTGCCCGCCATAAAGTCCGTATTTTTACCTAAAGGATCTGAAGAACAGGACGAAAGAGTCTTCACGATGTTCTCATTCGTTGGCTTTGCCGGAGAACTAGCTTCTGAATATAGCATTACCTGTTGGGATAGAAGAGAAGCCTTCAAGGCTGCTATTGCTTGCTTTACATCCTGGATAGAAGCAAAGGACGGAACAGGCAATCAGGAAAAAAGAGCCCTACTGGATCAGATAAAGCTATTCTTTGAATTGTATTCCAGCAGTAGATTCCCGGACGTTTCCTCGGACGACAAGATCAAACCAGTAAACGCCGCCGGCTATAGACATACAATTTCTACTGGCGAAACAGTCTATTACGTATTTCCGAAAGTTTTTAAGCACGAGATGTGCAGGGGATTTAACTACAAAACGGCCGCCCACATCCTGAAGCAAGTTGGCTGGCTAATAGCGGACGACGGCGGCACGGCCTACACGTCCAAAAAAATACAGGACAAGACCTATAGAATCTACGTTTTTAGTCAAAAACTTTGGGAATATTGATGGTGTTTTTAAATTTTATATCTAGATGGGGCGATTTTACTTGTAACCGTGTAACTTTGTATCTTGCAGCCAATGGAGCCTGGAATTACAACAAAAACTCGGTTGCAATTGCTGGTACAAAAACGAGGAAAGTTACTAAAAATATCCGATTTGGGAGGGGGAAACGCCATGATTTTTTAGAAAAATGACCCAAATGGCCGATTTTTAAGGCAACTCCGGATTTTACTTAAATGCAATAATTATAGGAAAGGGAAAATTGAGATGATTCGCAAAAACAAGAGAAAAACGTTGATTAACAAGGAAGTATATAAAATGAAGAACGAATTTTTGACGACGCTTAGGTATTTTTTCGAAACGCATGCCAATCCGTTGCCGCCCTGTGGCGTTGATGGGGAGGATATTGACGCGGATGTAAGGCCCAAAAGAGGGTATGTTTCATTTGAAGATCCGGATGACAAGAAGGCTTTAACCTACGTGTACGCCGACTGTTTTGAGAACGTTGTAGCTAAGGGGTATCCGCTGGAATCGGTGATAAAGGTTCTCAAAGATCATGGAATACTAACCTACGTTGGCCGCTTGGCGGATTATTACGGAATAGAAGGAAAAGTTTATGAAATTCAAGAGCATGTGCTTGAGGGCAAATTGAAAATATTCACTGCGGATGAAATGCTCAGGAAATTAATGCTGATAACGATGCTGGCAAGGCGAAAACTTGAAAACGCGCTTTCGCGAATGGGACAGCTTTCTCCGCGGCAACTAGAGGAAGAAAACGCAATGGGAAAAATTCGATGGAGCATAGGCGAAGCGCAGTCGATGGCCGGCGGAGTAAACGAGCTGTTCTCAAAGGCAAAAAAATTGCTTCAAATACTGGAGGACCTGTAAAGCCAATGGAAGGTGAAAACAATGATTGAAATATCAAAGACTAAACTGGAAAAATTATCCTCATCCGAATCCAAGCCGGAAAAGTTGGCAAAAATCATGTACGAAGGCATAGTGCGTTACACGAAAGCGAAAAACGCTCTGAAACGAGAGAAAAACAGCGATTTCGAGCTTGACTTTTCTCGCATAGAGAGCGTCAATGTGCTTACCAAAGATATTTGACAAAAAGGAGGTAGCATATGAATAACAACATGGATAACAAGCAAGATTTAGCGGTAGTAAAGCAGATCGTGGCGCTGCAGAGTAAGTCTGCCAAAGAGCTGCATGACTTCTGGTACAGGGTGTTCAGTCATCCGCCGGCCGTCGATAGCAGGCAGCACATGATCGCGAAGCTGGCATATCGAATCCAGGAACTCACATATGGAGGTACTGACGAAACCACGGAAAACAAAATCCAGGCGGCCGTGAGAGAAATCAGCAGACCGAAAAATTCCGGATCGTTCAGGAAATTTACGCCCATGGTCGGTACGAGAATTGTGAAAGAGTATCGCGGAAAAATGCATGAAGTAACTGTTGTCAGCGACGGATTCGCCTATGCCGGAGCGGTCTACAGCTCGTTATCGGCCATTGCCAACAGAATCACCGGCACAAAATGGAACGGGATCAAGTTTTTCAACCTCAACAACAGGGCTTAAAAATATGAACGGCAAAGTTATCCGCTGCGCAATTTATACACGAAAATCCTGTGAAGACGGTCTCGAACAGGACTTCAACAGTCTGGATGCTCAACGTTTATCGGCAGAAAATTACATCGCGAGCCAGACGCATGAGAATTGGCGGCTGATATCCAAGCGCTACGACGACGGCGGATTTTCAGGCGGCAACATGGACAGACCCGCCCTGCAGGAGTTGTTCAAGGATATCAAATTAGAACTGATCGACATGGTTGTCGTATACAAAATTGATCGCCTTTCCAGATCCATCTTCGATTTTGCGAAAATCGTTGAG
>JAITRM010000025.1 GCA_031288395.1 Holosporaceae bacterium
CAACGAAAATTAGCCGAGAAAAGAAACGATGACAACGCAGGCGCTGCCGTATCTGCTCTGGAAATTTGGAACAGCGCGTCCGATTGCAAGTCGCATTCATATCTTCAAACCAAGAAAATAAAGGCCCACGGACTAAAAATTGATCGCCAAACTCTGCTGATACCTCTCCATGACGAACATGGTAATCTTAGCTCGCTGCAAAAAATCTGGCCGGATCTGCAAAAGCCAGGAAAATTTATCAAAGGATTCCTTAAAGGCAGCAAAATACAGGGAAGCTGCTTCACCCTCGGACAGATACAAGACAACGTTGTTATCTGCGAAGGTTATGCCACCGGCGCGACCATACATGAGATAACCGGACTCCCGGTCGTCGTTGCGTTTTCAAGCAATAATTTGCTGAATATTACCCACCGCGTGGCTGAAAATCACCCGCGAGCTGGAATAATTGTAGCTGCCGACAACGACAGATTTAAACCGGGAAATCCCGGATTAACAAAAGCAAAAGAGGCCGCCGCAGCCGTGAAAGCTCGTCTTGTCGTGCCGGAATTCGCAAGCGACGACGGCGAACCAACCGATTTCAATGATTTGTACACCAGGGAAGGCGCAGAGGTAGTAAAAGGCGCATTTTTGTCAAACGATTGCAACTTACGGTATGCAATAGAACAGCCAAAAGAAGACGATTGCTGTACTAACCTAAACTTAGGTCATAATGCCCAAAATTTAGGCAACTTAGGTCATAACTTAGGTCATCCGCAGACTCGCCTCAATGCACAAAAATTGAATGAAATACTCGCCTTTTTTCACGACAAAAAAAACGTTCGAACGCTTCAAATAGCAGGGGAAACCTGGTGGGTTCTTAAAGACGCATGCGATGCGTTGGAGCTCTCCAACCCTTCTGCTGTTGCCGATCGCCTTAACAAAGATGACCTAGGCTCTGCCACCACCACAGATGACATGGGCAGAAAGCAACAGGTGAATATCGTCAGCGAAATCGGTCTGTATAGCCTGATACTGAGGTCAAAGAAACCCGCAGCCAAGGAACTTAAGCACCTAATTCACGATATATTGTCGACACTTGCTACCCCAGACACCGCATCCATAAAAGAAAAAGAGCCGTCTCCGGACTGCGAAACTGAAATATCAGATGAATACATCCCCCAAGGCTTCCGGCTCACCGAAGATGCACTTTTGTACTACGACGAATCAACGGAAGATTACGCCCAAGTCTCCGGACACATCGAAGTCATCGCTCACACAGAGGATCACGGAAGCGAGCTAACCGGCAAGCTGGTGAAATTCATCACCCGCAGCGGCGAAACAAGGCAACTGCGGCTGTACAATAACATGATCATTAAAGACGGAGATGCGATCCATCAGCTACTCGCCGGTCTCGGGCTTTTCGTTTCCACTCGGAAAAGAGCAAAAAACAAGCTCAGCGAGTACATTAACGCCTCAAATCCAAAACAACATGCAAAAATCATCAAGGTCAGCGGATGGCACGAAAGTTGCTTCATAACCGAGAACGGCATCATAGGCGAAATGCAAAACGAATTGTTGATTTTTCAGTCAGATGCAGAGCCAACCGCCGTCGGCACCAGAGGTACGCTGCAGGACTGGATCGAAAACATAGGGAAAACGTGCATCGGAAATTCCAGACTTGTATTGGCTGTGAGCGCCGCATTTGCAAGCATTCTGCTAAAACCATGCAGAAGAGAAAATTTTGGCCTTCATTTTGTCGGCAGTAGTTCAGAGGGAAAAAGCACTGCACTCTACGTGGCCGCATCCGTATTCGGCGGCCGCAAATACCTCAGATCGTGGCGCTCCACAGACAATGGACTCGAAGGCATCGCCGCAACCCACAACGATATGCTGCTGATTCTGGACGAACTGGGCGCATCGGACCCAAAAAAAGTGGGCGATAGCTCCTATATGTTTAACAGCGGACAGGGAAAAACCAGAGCAAATATCCTGGGAGCCGCGCGAAAGCCGCATACCTGGCGCATCGGCGTGCTTTCCTCCGGCGAAAAAGACCTGGAAACTCACATGGCAGAAGCCAATAAAAGAACCTATGCCGGACAAAGCATCCGGCTAATCACCGTGTTCGCTAAACCAACTCCAGAGAGCACCGGACTGCTCGAAAAACTCAATGGATTCCCCGGCTACGCAGCTCTGGCGCAGCACTTCGACAAAACCACCCAGGAATACTATGGCACTCCCATGATCGCGTTCGTCAAGAACGTCATTAGAGAGATGGATTTGGTGCGCAAATATTTCGACGACGCTCTACGCGACTCAAAAGAAAAGCATCTGCTCTGCTCTGCCAACGGACAGGATGACCGCGTCTTCAAATTCTTCTACACCATCGGATTCGCTGGCGAACTCGCTACCCGCTACGGCATCACCGGATGGCCTGCGGGAGAAGCTCTTGCCGCTGCAATGAACGAATTCGGCCGCTGGATCGCTCACAAAGGCGGATTCGGAAACCAGGAAGAAAAACAAATGCTCCACGCACTACGCTGCTTCTTTCAAAAACATCAGTACAGCCGATTCTTGTTGATAGACAAGTACAACGAAGTCGCAGAAAAAACGCTAAACGAAGCCATTGGATACCGCAAAAATACCGACGCGGGAACAATCTTCTACGCCTATCCCGAACGCCTCAAAGATGCTCTGAAACGAGAGATAGTCGCCGACATTGACGACGTTCTTAAGCTGACCGCCATGCTCGGAATGCTGGAAAGAACAGACAAGAAGCACCTTACGAAGATGGTACGCATTAAAAACAAGGAAGTTCGCATGCTGGTGTTCAACGGCAAAGTGCTGGCAGACGAGGAGAAAAATGAAGAAAGAACCAATGAAAACTAGAAATAGTCTGAATATTATGAAAAAAAATCCTAAAAGGCACTTGAAATTTTGTGAAAAAAATGTCATCCTACCGGAAGTGGATGGCGTAAATAGTGGATATGTATATACATATATACTCTTTACTTTCTTGGTTTATAAGCGAAAAACAAAAAGTATATATCTTATATCCAAAAAAGGTGGCTACAGTGGCTACATCGCTCTCTTGCAGGGGGGCGTGGTGGCTACAAAGGTGGCTACAAAGGTGGCTACAAAATCGCGACTCATCCAAATACCTAACAATATCTCTCTAAAAGAATTTCAATCACACGTATACATTCCACCATAATTTTACATTTGCCCTCAAGGCGAAAAGAAACAATGATTGTTAAAATTAAAAAAACATGGAGTGAAATAAATGATCGAAACATTACAATTAAACTTGGAAAGGAAATAAAATGCCATACATCACCATGCTAGGGCTTAGCTTCGCGCTCGCCCGAATCAGAGAACGGATATACCTGGCTACGCGCGCCCACAATATCAAAATGAACGAAGACAATCCGCTCAGAAAAGCACTCGACGAACTCCGACACCTCGCCAATGCGTTCTACGACGCAATCGAAGATAATAAACTTAATAAAGCCATGAACTCAACGAAAGGAAACTACGATGACTGATATTTCAGAGAAAAACAACCAAGACAGGGGG
>JAITRM010000035.1 GCA_031288395.1 Holosporaceae bacterium
TAACCCGATTGAGCACCTCTGGGATTGGATGAAAAATGAGATTAGGAACACAACGCAAATGTTTTTAACATTGGAATTTGCCATTATGGCCGCAGTAAATGCTAAGCGGCGTTAGTATATATAACAGATTTACAAGCGGTTAACTCAACTCCTCAGGAGTTGGCCATTTTTGTCTGACGGGGCGCGGTCGCCTGTTTTCATCAAGCGCCACCATCACGAAAGATCCCCTGACGGCGTCCATTTCTTCGTCCTGTCCCTTTCTTTTTATGGTAACGGACACCGTAAGCGTTACGGACGTGTTGCCTATCTTGTCTATTTCCGCATAAACGGAGACTTCGTCGCCCACAAAGATGGGAAGATCAAAGGAAACGTTGTTTATGGCTTTTGTTGCAACACTGCCACGGGCCAATCTTGCCGCAATACTGCCGGCAGCAATGTCCATCAGAGACAAAATCCATCCGCCGAAGATATCTCCCCAGGGATTGGTATCGGCCGGAACCGCAATGGTTCTGGAAACTAAAACTTTTTCTTTTTGCGACATGATCTGCATCTTTCCAAATTGTTCGGCCGTGGGATCATTATATTGTCTCTTAATCAAAAAGTCAATAAAAATAACGACGGCTTTTGTATTTTATCGGCTAGCCCTTTACGGATCCGGCCGTAAGTCCGGAAATAATCCGTCGCTGAAATATCACCACCAACACCACCAATGGCAGTGTGACTATGACACTGGCGGCCATTATTAGTCCCCAGGGCAGCTCGTGCTGAGTGGCTCCCGTGAATAGCGCCAACGAGACGGGGACGGTTCTGGCCTGATTTGTTAGAGTGAATGTCAGGGCAAACAGAAATTCGTTCCAGGCCGCTATGAACGCCAGTAATCCTGTGGTAACAACAGCCGGTTTTAGTAGGGGAAAAAACACCTTCGTTAATATTACATACTTGGAAGCTCCGTCTATTATGGCCGCTTCTTCGATTTCCTTTGGTATGCTGTTCATAAAATTCGTCATAACCCACAGAGTAAACGGCGCAGTTATGATCATGTATGACAAAACCAGAGCGGCTTTTTCGTTGTATATGTCTAGAATTCTGATCAGTTCGAACATTCCCGATAGAACGGCCACGTAGGGCAACGTCGTCACGCTGAGCGCCGTCATCAGGACTCGCTTTCTTCCGGGAAATTTATGGCGAGCCAGCGGATACGCCGCCAGGAGGCAAACCGTCAGCGTCAACAACGTTGTTAACAGGGCGACGACGACTGAATTTAGAAACGAACTTCCGAATGTAGCATCGCCAAACACGTGCCTGTAGTTCGCCAACGTAATTTTAGAGGGCCAAAGCTCAGTGGAGAACAAATGGGCGCTGTCCAACAATGAAGAGACAATCGCCCAGTAAAAGGGGAACAGGCAACAAACTGCAACCAGCAAGCACAGCGTGTAAAACACACAGTTTTTTATGAGCTTTTTGTATTTCCACATATTTTTTCTCTAATCATGATTCAGCCGACGTCGTATAACTTTTTTCTGTTGAAGGAAACGTAAAATACGCTCAAAAAGGCAATAAAAAACAGCAGAGCCGTGGCGGCGGCCGAGCCAAAACCAACGTCGGTGTAATCCACTAGATGTTTGCGGGCGTAGACGGACATGGTGGCGTTGGCGCTATTCCCGCTGCTCAAGATATACACCAAATCAAAGATTCTTATGGCGTCCAACGTTCGGAAAATCACCGCTACGATAATGGTTGGCTTCATCAGAGGGAGAATTATTCTAGCAAACGACTTTCCGAAGGGAATGCCATCCACATCAGCGGCCTCGAAACAATCCTGAGGCAAAGACTGCAGACCCGCCAACAAAAGTAGAGCCATATATGGGGTAGTTTTCCACACGTCCACCAGGATTATGGAGACAATGCTGAGGCTGCTGGACGCAATCCAGGGGATCGGGGAATCGATGACGGACGCCCTCAACAACAGCTCGTTGACGATGCCATAAACGTCGTTCAGCATCCAAGCCCACATGCGAGCCGAAACAATGGTGGGAATTGTCCAGGGAATCAGCACGATTGCTCGCATTAGCCCTCTTCCGCGAAAATTTCTGTGCAAAATCAGGGCGATTACCATGCCCAGAACCGTCTCCATTGGGACTGAAACGAAGGCTATCACAAACGTGTTCAAAACGGCTTGCCACCAGTCCTGATCCCGAACTAGCGAAATGAAATTATCGGCGCCAATGAAATTGGTTTCCTTTAAATTGTCTAGAGTTGCGTCCGTAAAGCTGAAATATATGGTGCGCAACAACGGCCATCCGGCAGATAGAACCAAAACCACCAGGCAGGGAGCTAGAAAGGCCCAATGCGAAAAATTTGTTTTTTTTACTTTGCGCCCCAATGGAGTAAAATTTATTTGCATCAGCCGGCTAATCCAAGAAACTTCTTGATTCTATACAAAAAACCACCGGATTTTTGCGGCTTTGTCGTCCTAACCGCGTCCGCATGTTTCATCGCCGGCTGCTGCGACGCTTTTTCCAGAATCTTGTTAAGCTTTCTTGCCAGCCGATCCAGATATTTTTTTATGTCCCTCTCCCTAAAGTCGGCGGACTCTATACTTTCGGTGATAATGGTATTTACGGTGTTGAATATTTCAGTGCTCGCCCTTTGGTAATTTTTCCCGAAGAGCTTGGAGGGCCTCGCGACGGAATTCTGCAATGGCCCGTACATATAAGCCAGGAACGGGTTGTTTTTCAATAGGTTCGCGTCTCTATATAAGCTCATGCGCGGCGGCAAATAGGAAAATGCCGAGCGGATCTTCTGCTGTTCCCTGCTGGTCATAAACTTCACCAAATCGGCTGCGATATGCGGATGCTTGGAGTATTTTGAAACGGCAAGGCTCCATCCACCCAAGGCTCCGGATGGCTTCCCTCTTGCTCCTCCGACCGGAATTGGCATAATGCCAACCTTTCCGGCAACTTCCGCCGTTGGCTCGTTCAGCAGGGACCAGGCATAGGGCCAATTGCGCATGAAAACGGCGTTCCCGGATTGGAATAATCCTCGCACCTCCTCTCCGGAATGATTCACGGCTCCGCGATTAATCACGCTTTTGAAGCTATTTACTAAAAATTTAGTGGCTTCCACGCACTCGGCCGAGTTGATGACAACCTTCCCGTCTTTTATGATCGCCCCGCCGAAGGAATCTATTACCTCCAAGAAGCTGCAGGTTAGCTCTTCGAAGGCTTTCGCCGGAAAACCGAGCCCATAGAATTTGCTTCTTTTCAGAGGATCTTTTCTCTCCTCGTTCTGAATGTATAGGGCGGTTTCACGCAGCTCTTCCCAGCTCTGCGGTACGGGCTTCCCGTATTTTTGCAGCAAATCCGTCCGGTAATACATTCCGCCGCAGTCCACATACCACGGAAGAACCACAATCTTCCCATTATGGTGGATAAGATTCCTCACGACGGTAAAATAATCGCCAACATCCACTTCTCCATCCGCTAAAAACTGGTCCAGTGGATGAAGATAATCCGCCAGCATGCCAATCCAAGCAAGGTCTACCTGCAGAACGTCGACGTCAAACGTTTCTGCGCTCAACCATTGTAGGTATAGCGCGAGGCATTCGTTGCTGGCTCGCGGCAGCGTTACGATTTCCACCCTGTGCTCGCCTCCGTGCGTCTTCATCCATTCTTTCACTGCCTTTTCGATGAGTTCCGCTTCGCGTCCTTTGGCCTTGCATGCAATTTTGATCGTCGTGCAATCTGCGTCGAAAAAACACAGAAACGCCGCTGCAAAAACAGTTAACAATTTAGAATATATTTTCATACTAACCCTCTTTCGGGTCATTCTTAGATATATTTTTAGGCAAATCAAGTTTTATGTGCAGTTCTTTTAGTTGTTTTTCGCCTACGGCGGACGGAGCGTTCATCATAAGATCCTGGGCTTGCTGATTTAGAGGGAAGGCAATGATTTCTCGGATGTTTGGCTCCTCCGCTATCAGCATCACAATGCGATCTATGCCAGGAGCGCAGCCGCCATGGGGAGGAGCTCCATATTGAAACGCATTGAACATGCCCTTGAATTTTTCCCGCGTAATTTCTGGATCGTAGCCGGCGATCTCGAACGCCTTCAGCATAACGTCTGGCAGATGATTGCGGATGGCTCCGCTGGACAATTCGACGCCATTGCAGACAATGTCGTACTGATAGGCTTTTATCTCCAGAGGATCCATGGTTTGCAGCGCCTCCATTCCGCCCTGCGGCATGGAAAACGGATTGTGGGAAAATTCGATGGCTCCCGTATCTTCGTTCAATTCATACATGGGAAAGTCAACAACCCAGCAAAATTCAAATCCATCGGAGCACAAACCGAGGTCTGTCCCCAGCTTCTGGCGCAACAGGCCGGCGGTCTTTAGGGCATTCTTCCTCTGATCGCAGACGAAAAACACGGCTCCGTTGGACTGCAACAGACGTTCCTTCAGGTCGAGCAGGAGCTCGTCATTCAGGAATTTTGTCAACGGCCCCTTGGCCTCCTTCCCATCGAAAATGACGTAGCCGAGCCCCGGCATCCCCTGGTCTTTGGCCCAGTCGTTCAGCTTTTCGAAGAAGCTGCGCGGCTGCTTTTCTGCGCCGCTGACTCCTATAGCCCTCACGGTGGCTCCATTTTTCATGGCGTCCGTGAACGCCGTGAACGACGATTGCTCGAATATGTCGTCTACTGCGCTGATCTTCAATGGATTCCGCAAATCCGGCTTGTCGCATCCGTAGCAGGCAATGGCTTCGTCGTAGGTGATTCTTTTGAACGGATATGGCGACGCCGGCTTTGGGGAAAATTCTTTGAAAATTTCGTATATCACCGGCTCGATGGCCGTGAAAACGTCCTCCTGTGTGACGAAGGACATCTCGAAATCCAGCTGGTAGAACTCGCCCGGCGACCGATCGGCGCGGCTGTCCTCATCCCGAAAGCAGGGGGCAATCTGAAAGTATTTGTCAAAGCCTGCCACCATAAGCAGTTGCTTGAACTGCTGTGGAGCTTGGGGGAGCGCGTAGAATCGTCCCGGATGCAGTCGGCTGGGCACCAGAAAATCCCTGGCTCCTTCCGGCGAACTGGAGGTCAAAATCGGCGTGCTGATCTCTAAAAATCCGGATTTTTTCATCTTTTCTCGGATGCTGAAAATGATTTCCGAACGCAGAACGATGTTCTTGTGAATCTGTTCCCTCCGCAGGTCCAGAAAACGATATTTCAGGCGCGTTTCCTCGGACAAATCGGAAACGCTGCTGATGGACATGGGAAGGTTATCCACTCGGGAAAGCACCGTGAACCCTCGTATCTGAATCTCGATTTCTCCGGTGGGATTTTCGCCGTTGACGGCGTCTCCGCTTCTTTCGACCACCGACCCATCGACCGTAACAATGCATTCCAGACGGATTTTTTCCGCTGCAGAGAAGATTGCGCTGCCGGAGTCGACAACGCACTGGGTAATTCCATAATGATCTCGTAAATCGATGAACAGCAAACTGCCGTGGTCGCGCTTTCTATGAATCCATCCGGACAGTTTCACCGCCTCCCCGACATTGGATTTGCGCAACTCTCCACAGTCATGAGATCTGTATGTGTTCATGGTCCGCTCCCTGAAAACCTAAAATCCTGGCAAACGCCCAGCATTATCAACCTGAAAAAATATTTTTTCAACACTTAGGGGAAATGCGGTATGCATCGACGATGGAAGTAGCCACCAAAGCATTTGTTAACCTTCAGCAATAGTTGTATACTCGGAGACATGGTTCTGGTTTCATGTGGAGGTTGTGATGTTGACGGTTGGCGATAAATTTCCTAGTTTCAATCTGGTTGCGAGTTCAGATCTGCCTTTTGAGCAACTAAATATGGACAACGCCTTTAAATCTATCTCGGAGTCAACGTACTCCGGCAAATGGAAATTGGTTTTCTTCTATCCGAAGGATTTTACGTTCGTTTGCCCGACTGAGATTATAGCCTTTGCCAATCTACACGACGAGTTCAGGCAGCGGAATGCGCAAATCTTGGGCTGCAGCGTGGACAGCGAGTTCGTGCATTGGGCTTGGCGCAAGCATCACCCCGAGCTCCGCAATTTGCCGTTTCCGCTGATGGCTGATGTGAAAAGGGAATTATCATCCGAGCTCGGAGTTCTCTGCAAAAATTCTGGAGTCGCCCAGAGGGCTCTGTTCATTGTTGATCCGGATGACGTCATTCGCTTCGTCATGGTCACCGACTCCAGCGTTGGCAGGAACCCGGCGGAGGTTCTCCGAGTCCTGGACGCTCTTCAGACCGGCGAGCTGTGCCAGTGCGGATGGATCAGAGGAAGCAAAACGTTGGATCCTAGAGCGGCGTTTATTTAAGGTGTATAAATTTTCAACTCCGCTTGAGCCCGGAAGAGTGGTTTCTCGTCCCAACCGCTTTCTCATGCACGTGGAGAAGGGCGATCAGAGGTTCGTGTGTCACTGTCCAAGCACCGGAAAGATCGGAAATGTCGTTTTCGACGACGTGCCCTGTCTCCTGTCTTCAACGTTGGAGAAAAAAAGAAAAACGCCCTACACCGTCGAGGCAATTTCCGTTGACGGCGCGCGATCCTGGATCGGCATCAATCAAAACGCCGCCAATCGTTACGTGGAGCATTTTTTTAGGGCTGGAATGCTGGAGGGTGTCGTCAAAAATGGGCAAGAAATTCTACGCGAGCAGAAAATCGGCAACTCAAAGTTGGATTTCAGGATAGAAAACAACTATATCGAGGTGAAAACACCGCTGCAGTTTCTCGCGCTCAATGAAAATGATCGGCCGAGCGGAATGGAATGCGTCAATTCACACGAAAGATTTGTACGCCATGTTACCGAGCTGGGCAATCGACTGCGAGAGCGCGAGAGCGCTGTCCTGCTTGTGTGTTTTTTGTACGACGCGCCGGCTTTTTCTCCTCCGGCGCAGACCGAGCGTAATAAAATCATCGGCGATGCAGTGCGGAGGTCGCTGCAGGTAGGCGTAAAGACGTGGCAGGTAAACATGAGCATTACGCCCGATGGGGTGAGGTTGTTAAAATATTTCGACATCACAGAGCGCCTGATTTTTTAGGGGAAAAAATTGTTGACGATTGAAGGAATAGCGGTGCAGTAGCGGGCCACTGGGTCGTTCATCCTCCGGCCATCAATGGGATCCGCGCGTTTGAGTCGAGCCCGTAACAAGAACGGTTTTTTTTGTCATGTCGTCCTGTCTTCGCCAATTGCGCTTGATGCATGATAGAAATGTTCCACAAACTCGTTGCCACATTTTTTCATGGTCGACGCATGTCCAGTCCAGACTATATCGCCCTGGTTTAGAACGGATACGCGGTCGGACAGAAACGCTGCGACCTTGAGATCGTGTGTTATGGTTAGCGATGTAACTCCGAGATTTTTGACTGTATCCCTCAGTAGATGGCAAATTACTCCGCCGGTAACGGGATCTAGTCCGGACGTTGGCTCGTCGAACAGCAGGATCTCCGGTTCTACGGCAATGGCTCTTGCCATGGCGGCCCGCTTCTGCATGCCGCCGGATATTTCCGATGGGTATAGATCGAAAACCCTCGGCTCCAGCCCAACGGCCAGCAATTTTTCCGCAGCCATATCGCGGCATTTGGATATATTCTTTTTCGCCTGTCCAATGCCAAACTCCACATTCTCAATGATAGTCATGGAATCGAACAGCGCGTTACCCTGGAATAATATGCTAAATTTTCTCATATATTCGCCGGAGCGAAGCCGATCCTTTACGCTTAGGTCGTCCACGCGTATGTCGCCGGAATCAATGGCCATGATTCCCAGTAGACATTTGAGAAATACGGATTTTCCGCAGCCGGATTGGCCTAATATTATGTGGGACTCTCCGCCTTTTACGCTCAAAGAAACGCCCTTTAGGACTTCCAGGCCGCCCGGAAACGACTTGCGAACGCAATCGAAAATTATTTTACTCATATTCCAAAAAACAACGCCGTTAGCAGATAATTTAAAACCAAAATACCAATGCAGGACGATACGACGGCGCTGGTGGTGGCATTGCCAACTCCCCTAGCGCCGAGATCGCAGTGGAACCCATGGTAACATCCGAAACAGGCAACCGAAAGCCCGAAAAATGCCGCCTTTACTAAGCCGGAGATCACATCGATCATCTCCATATTTTTAACTGTCTGGGCGATATAGGAACCGACCGAAAAGTCCAGTAGCGTGGTTGACACCAGGAATCCGCCCATTACGCCTATAATGTCAGCAATCAGTACCAGAAATGGTACCATGAGAACTCCAGCGATAATCCGCGGAGCCACCAGGAACTTATAGGGATCAACCTGCAGAGTAATTAGCGCGTCGATTTGCTCGCTGACTCGCATGGATCCAATTTCCGCAGCGATGGAGGAGCTCGTTCTGCCGGCGACCATTAATCCCGCAAAAACGGGCCCCAACTCTCGGGTGATTGATATCACCACAACGGAGGCTACCGCTCCTTCTGCATTAAATCTGGTGAATCCGACATAGGTCTGGAGAGCCAAAACCATGCCGGCAAAAATAGCCGTCAATCCCACTATGGGGAGAGAATAAAAGCCCAGCGCCATCAGTTGACGGAATATTTCTCTCCAGAAAAATGGCGGCAAGAAGCAGCTTTTGATTCCTCGAACGGCAAAAATGGAGATCATGCCTATTTCCTGGAGCGAAGCCAAAGCGTAGCTCCCCAGGGTCGCCATCGGTTTGAACATTACGCCTCTCCCAAATAAACCCTTTTAACCCTCTGGCCAAATCGGCAGGCCACCTCATAGGGTAAAGTTCCCAGCTCCATGGCCCATTTTTCCAGAGTATAATCCGGAGTTCTGGTTAACGCCACCCAATTGCCGATTTTTAGGAGCGATTCATCCACATCGCTTGCGTCCAGCACGAGATAGTCCATGGATATTCTACCAATCATGGGAATCTTTTTTCCGCCCAAAAATCCACAGCCAAAGCCAGAGAACTTGCGCATGAATCCGTCGGCATAGCCTATGCCCAGGGTTATGGTTTTCATATCTCGGACGGCCTTAAACGTAGCCCCATAACCGACGGTTTCTCCCGCTTTCAGAGAGTTTATCTGAACGATCCGGGAAAAAATATCAGCGACCGGTAGCATGGATCCGATTTTATCATCCCGAATGGCAATGCCGTACAGCGTTTTCCCCGGCCTTATCAAATCAAAAAGGTAATCTTTGCCCAGAAAAAAACCGTATGTGGCCGAGAGGCTTCCCTTTGGATTGCCCAATATCCTCAAAATACTCTTGAATTTATGCAGCTGTTCTACGTTCTTTTTATGCTCAGGCACATCGGCGCAGGCCAAGTGACTCATGACAAAAGACACGCTTAAATAATTTGTGATTTTTTCATAATAGGCGACAACATCTTCCGGCGAAAATCCATTTCTACACATGCCGGTGTCCACGTGAACCACTGCGTCAAGCTTCCGCTTTAACTTTTTCGCGCAATTAATCCATAGATCCGCCTGGTATATTCCATTTAAAACCGGAGTTAGATTGTGGGAGATTAGCGTATCCTCCGTATTATCCAGAGGGCCGCTTAGAACGAGGATTTGAGCATCAGATTCCAAAACTTCGCGAATTGCGATGCCTTCGGCTATGGTAGCCACAAAAAACTGGCGACAGCCCTCTTTGTACAACCTTTTGCTGATGGGAACAGCTCCAAACCCATAGGAGTCCGCCTTCATGACGCTTCCAATTTGCACATTTCCGATTCTGCTTTGGATTTCAGCATAATTTTTGGCTAGATTGTCCAAATTTATGACCGAAACCGCCAGAATATGCGGCTCTACTTTGGCTAGAGCTTCTGATATTCGATCACTCATAACTGCCCTTCCGGCTGTCGGACAGATTGTCGAATTTTGTGTATCTGCCGTCGAAAAACAATCTTACGGTTCCGACCGGGCCATGGCGCTGTTTTGCGATAATTACCTCAGCTAGATTGTAGATTTTCGACATCTTGTCCAACCATTCTGCATGCTTAGGCGTTCCGGGAGAGGGCTCCCGGCGAGCTTCGTAGTACTCTTCCCGATACACGAACATAACTACGTCCGCATCCTGTTCTATGGAGCCCGATTCCCGCAGGTCCGCCAATTGGGGACGCTTATCGTCTCTGGCTTCAACGGCGCGCGACAACTGAGACAACGCCAGCACAGGGATATCCAATTCTTTGGCCAAAGCCTTCAGCGCTCTGGTAATTTCTGCAATTTCCTGAACTCTATTCTCGTTTTTTTTGTCGAAATTTCCCGAGAGAAGCTGCAGATAATCAATTACTATCATGTCAAGACCATATTGGCGCTTTAGCTTCCGCGCCCGCGTTCTAAGAGATGACGCCGTAAGCGCCGGAGTATCATCGATAAACAGCGGCAATTCAGCCAAATTTTTGTTGGCTTCAACGATTCTCATAAAATCTTCGTCTTTTATCTCTCCGCGCCGTATTCTTTCGGATGGAATGGCGCATTCCTGAGACAAAACTCTGGTCACCAATTGCTCCGAAGACATTTCCAGCGAGAAAAACGCCACTTTTCCACCGCCGTCTGCGTTTTTTATCCGAGCCATGGCCGCATGAAAGGCGATATTTGTGGCCAACGCTGTTTTTCCCATGGACGGCCGCCCTGCGAGAATTATCAAGTCCGATCTGTTGAGCCCACCAAGCAGTTTGTCCAAGTCCACGAAGCCGCTGGTGGCGCCGGTGATACTGCTGTCGCTTCTGTAGGCTCTTTCCATTATCTTAATGGCCTCTGCCGATGCTCCAGAGAAGGAAATCAGCCCCCGCTGATCGTTGGCGACGGAAAGTTCGTATAGCCTGGTTTCAGCTCTCTCTATCTGATCTTTTGCTTTGCTGTTTAATTCAAATGTCAGGGCTTCCTGGGACATGTCTTCGCCAATCAGTATCAGCTGACGACGCAAGTACAATTCATAGATGAGTTTTGCGTAGTCGCCGACTCCGGAAATGGACACGACTGCATTAACCAGCTGCACGAGATAATCTCCGCCGCCGACATCCTGCAGCTCATCATGCTTTTCAAAATAGGCTTTTAGGGTGATTGGGTCAGCGACCAGACCCTGAGATATCAATCTACCGATGGCATCGAAAATCTTCCCATTCACACCGGTGGCAAAATGTGCGGGGAAAAGGAACTCTGATATATCCTCGAAGCATTCGTTGTTGAGCATGATCGCCCCCAGAAGCGACTGCTCCGCCTCAATATTGTGGGGTAAAACTCTCATTTTTTGTTCTTTGGGCATGTTCATAATATTTGAAGGGGCCAAACGCATTCTCTGGGAGAAGATGGCCGATTATACATCAAGCCGTCGCCCAATGCCAGCAAGACGCCGTTATTGCCAGGCTTCTTTCTTCCATAATTTCCATTGCTTTTGTCCGACAAAACGCAAGCACAGGGCCGTAACCAGAAAAAACACCGCCGTTGCGGCTCCGATAAATCCAGCATAGATCAGCCATTTGACTGCTTTTGTGCCGAGATCGATATCCCAATATAGGTCGGAAAGCCTCGTTAGAAAAAAGTAGGTAAACGTCGCGGCGATGAGTTGAGAAAGAACTTTCCTCCAAAATTTTTTCGAAAACTCTATGCGTAATTTTTTGCCGGAGTAGTATACCAGCAAGAAGGCGTTAAAGAATGCCGCCAGCGAGGTTGCCAGCGCTAATCCAAAATATTTTAAGAAAGGAGTCAACAGAAGCAAAAACATTACATTGGAAACGATGGAATATACGGCAAAAATAACCGGAGATTTTGTGTCGCCGGCAGCGAAATATACCGACGAAAACACCTTCGCCAGGACATAGGCCGGCAGCCCTAAGGCAAATCCAACTACGGCGCTAGCGGTCATTCTCACACATTCTTCGTCGAACATTCCTCTGCGAAATGCAACGGAAACCGACGGTTCGCTCAGGGCCATAAGTATTGCCGTTGCTAAAAGTGTGAGAAAAAACGCCAGCAACAATCCTCTTTCCAGCTCTGCTCTTGCTTCTTCATATTTGCCAGCGCCTATAAATTTTGATAACAGAGGCAACAGTGCGGTGTTCAGCGCTATGCCGAGGGTACCCAGCGGAAGTTGCCCGAGTCTGTCTGCCAGATTAACGCAGGTAATGGTTCCGGTGGGCAGGTGGGACGAAATAGTGGTGTCCACCAGCAAATTCAACTGCCAGACTCCAGCTCCTATAATTCCTGGAAGCATATTTTTCATGATTTTTTTGACGCGTTTGGACCAACAGTTTATCGTAAACCTTATCCTAAAATCGCTCTTTTTTATGGAACGGAAAAGTATATGGGATTGCATTATTCCGGATAGCACGACGCATACGGAAGCTATGTATACGGTGTAGCTGTCCGGTAGTCGTAAAAAATATCCGGTCAAAAATCCGACGGCAACAAGTATGCTCAACAGCGAATGGATAGCGGCCGGCAGAGCAAATTTGTTGATTGTATTCAACACTCCCCCAAAAAGAGAGGTTATGGAGATTAGGATCAGGTACGGAAAGCAAATTCTCCCGGAAATGACGGTGATGCTGAATTTTTCGCTTAGCACGCCGAAGCCGGACGCTAACATTCGCAACAAATGCGGGAAAAATGCAATAACAAATAGAGAGAAGCTAACCAAAATCAAAATCATCGAGCTAAATACTTCGGACAAGACCACATTGGCCTCTTCTTTTCCTTCCTGATTAAGGACTTTCGAAAAGGTTGGCAGAAATGCTGCATTGAAAGCTCCCTCGGCAAAAATTCGCCGGAAGGTATTTGCAATTCTCAGAGCGACCAAGAAGGCGTCAGAATAGATTCCCGCCCCGAGGGAGAAAGCCATGACGGCTTCTCTTATGAATCCGGAAAATCTACTGACAAGAATAAAGACCCCGACAATGAAAGTTGATCTTATTAGCCCCATAAAATTCCTAGCGATTCAATTTGGCCATGAAGGAGTCCAGTTCTTGAAAGCTGCCGAAATTTATCTCTATGACTCCGCCGGAGCCCCTAAGCTTAATATTGGATTTTAGGCCTGTCAGCGAGGATATTTGGTCGGCCACATTTGAAATTTCCGGATCCAAGTTGCTGGGGTGATTGGTTTTTCGCTGCCTCGTAATACTTTCGGCTTGGCGTACATTCAAGGATTGACTCACTATCTGCCGCGCGATCTCCGGCGCATTGTCCATTCCCACCAAAGCGCGAGCATGCCCAAAGCTGAGTTTTCTTTCATTTATTAGCGTTTTTACTTCACTAGGCAGCGTCAATAATCGAAGCATGTTTGCCACGTGACTGCGACTTTTTCCCAAACTTTCTGACAATTCTTCCTGAGTGTATTGAAATTCCTCCATCAACCTTCTGTAGGCTTCCGCTTCTTCCAGAGGATTCAGGTCTTCGCGCTGAATATTCTCGAGTATGGCGATTTCCAGCTGATCTTTTTCGCATAAGTCCACCACAATGGCGGGAATTTCGTCCAATCCAGCAATTTTAGAAGCGCGCAGCCGGCGTTCTCCGGCAACCAACTGATAATCGTCGCCGTCGTCGGATTTAATTACCAAAATTGGCTGAAGAATCCCTTTCCTCTTTATGGATTCCGCCAGAGAATTCAAGCTTTCTTCGTTGAAAATTTGCCGCGGCTGAAACGGATTCTGCCGAACCCTGTTTGGATCAACTTTTACGACATTGCTGTTCCGATCGTCGGACTCCAGATCATCGAGAAATGCCGACAACCCTCTCCCAAGACTTTTGTTCATCGTGCAAGCTCCCTGTTCAAAAATTCTCGCGCCAGTTCGATGTAGGAAATTGCCCCCATGGATTTCATATCGTATATGACTACAGGTTTTCCATGGGAAGAAGCTTCGCTAATCCTCACGTTTCTCGGAATGACCGTGCTAAAAACCAGACTTTTAAAATGTCGGCGCACGTCGTCAGCCACCGTGAAGCTCAAGCTATTTCTGCGATCGTACATTGTCAACAAAATCCCCGAGACTATCAAATTTTTGTTGATGGTATTGCGCACGCTCTGGATCGTATTGAACAGCTGCGCCAGACCTTCAAGAGCATAGAACTCGCATTGTAGTGGAATTATAATCTTTTGAGAGGCATTCAGGGCATTTATGTTGATGAGGCCAAACCCCGGAGGGCAATCGACAAAGATGTAGTCGTACTCCAAATCGCCTATCGACTGCTTCAATTTGCAGTCTCGATCCTTTTGGCCAAACAATTCCACATCGGCAGCGGATAGATCTATGGTTGAGGGAATAATGGACAAATCATTGACGTATGTCTCCAGGATAACTTCATTTGGATCCACCAATCCCAGGAGAACTCCATAGCTGCTCCTGGGCCCGCGTCCCTTCGATATTCCAAATCCCGTGGTGGCGTTCCCCTGAGGATCCAGATCCAAAACCAGCACCTTTTTCCCAATGGCGGCGATGGCCGTGGCCAAATTGACGGTGGTGGTCGTTTTCCCTACGCCACCCTTTTGGTTTATTACGGCAATCACACAGGATTTCATCTAACTTCCGGAAAAATAGAAACCAGCATCTAGGTAGTCTTAATCGAAGGCGCAATTCATTGAACGTTCTCAAAAACAAACCCCAACCGCAGCCGAGTATAATGTTAGCCGACCGGCAACACAACATTTTTTAGCGAATTCACGGGCGAAGGGACGGCCATATTGCGCGCGCCAATCCGTTAAAATATAATTGTACGCACGCAGGAGGTGCGCAAAGTGATGGAAAAGCCGATTTATATGGATTATCAGGCGACTACGCCATGTGATCGCAGAGTTCTGGAGGCGATGCTTCCCTATTTTTGTGAAGATTTTGGAAATTCCGGCTCGACGAGTCATATTTTGGGAGAGCGCGCTGAAGAGGCGGTGGAAAAGGCCCGTACCCAAGTGGCGAGTCTTATAAAAGCTGACAGAAGCGAGATTATTTTTACCTCCGGCGCCACCGAATCGAATAATTTGGCTATCCAGGGGGGCGCTCGTTTTCATCGTGAAAAGGGAAATAGGATAATTACCTGCGCCATAGAGCATAAATGCGTGTTAGAGACCTGCTATGGCTTGAAGAAAGAGGGCTTTGACGTTGTGGTGCTGCCGGTTTTGAGAAATGGCGTCGTTGATGTGGAAATGCTGGAAAAATCCATAAATGACCAGACCATTTTGGTTTCTCTGATGGCCGTGAACAATGAAATCGGGGTTATTCAGCCGCTTGATGAGATAAGTTCCATCTGCCGTAGGCATGGCGTGCTGTTCCACACAGACGCGGCTCAGGCCGTTGGCAAGATTGAGGTTGACGCGTCAAAGGCTGATCTCATGAGCATTTCCGGCCATAAGATTTATGGACCCAAAGGCGTGGGAGCGCTGTACGTTCGAAAAAATCCTCAGGTAAAGTTGACTCCCCTGTTCTTCGGCGGAGGTCAAGAGCAAAGGCTGCGCTCCGGAACGTTACCGGTTCCTTTGTGCGTAGGATTGGGGACGGCCTGCGAAATTTGTGAACGGGAAATGGCAAATGAAAGCGAGAGACTGACCGAGTATAAAAACTATTTTATGGAAAAAATCCTAGGGAGCCTGGAGGAAGTGTATCTGAACGGCGATCGAGAATTCAGAATCCCAGGATGTTTGAATTTCAGTTTTAGAGGGATTGAAGGGGAGGGGATTATGCTGGGCATGAAGGATGTCTGCGTATCTTCCGGGTCGGCTTGTACGTCAGCTTCTCTGGAATCGTCCTATGTTCTGGAAGCTCTTTCAATTGATGAAGATCTTGCCCATTCGTCTCTGCGCATTGGACTTGGCCGTTTCACGACTTTTGAGGAGGTGGATTACGTATCTTCGAAGATTATAGAAGTGGTAAACAGATTGCGGAAAATGAGTCCAATTTGGACCAAGGGAGGTTAAAATGAAATATTCCCAAAAGGTGATGGATCTCTATGCCAATCCCAAGAACGTAGGAAGTCTGGACGAAGAGGACATGGACGTGGGGACGTCCGTAGTGGGCGCTCCCAGCTGTGGAGATGTCATAAAATTTCAAATTAGAGTGGACAAAGACGGAAAAATTTCCGACGCAAAGTTCAAAACTTTCGGCTGCGGCGCCGCCATTGCCTCCAGCGCTTTGATGACCGATTGGGTTCTGGGAAAAACGCTGGATCAAGCTAAGGAGATAAAAAATCAAGAAGTCACCGAGTATCTTTCACTGCCGCCGGTGAAGGCCCACTGCTCTGTTTTGGCCGAAAAAGCCATAGCCAAAGCTATTGAAAATTACATGTCCAAAAGAAAGAAATGAAATGGAAAAATTACTGACGTTAACCCAGAACGCACTGGATTTTTTGAAAAAGTCACTGGATGAGGAAGGAGCGGCCGGCATTCGCGTCGACGTGGTTCCGGGAGGGTGCAGCGGCATGAGCTACCAGCTGGATTTCGTGAAAGAAGTCGATCCATCGGACGTGCTGATCGACGAGGGAGGAATGAAAGTGTACGTAGCTTCCAGAGCAGCGATTTTTATAGCTGGCATGGTAATGGATTACGTAAAAAGCCCCATGGGAGGAAACATCGTTTTCGAAAATCCAAATGCAAGCTCCAGATGCGGATGTGGGAAGTCTTTTCGCACGGACGACTCTCCGAATGCCTGCGCCGGCAAATGCTGTTCCTGATGTCGCGCGATGAATTATTTCGATCTATTAGAAATTCCTGTTTCCTATAATTTAGATGAATCGCAGTTGCTGCGAGTTTATCTGCAGAAGCAGTCTCGATCACATCCGGATGCGGGCGGAACGATTTCAAATCAAGACGACTCGGCGCTTTTAAACGCGGCCTATAAGACGCTGATGGATCCCATAAAGAGAGCGGAGCATTTTCTTCAGGTAAAAAATGTGAATGTTGACGAGACGTCGCCGGAGGTAGCGGCAAAAACCTTTGAATTACAAGAGAATTACAGCGCACTGACGTCGCTGGAGGAAAAAAAGACATTTCAGAAAAATTTGAAGAACCAGATGGGTGCTGTGCTGGAGTCCCTGAGCAAAACCGAGGGGAGCCTCGAAGATTTTTGCAAAATTTTCAATCAATTGCGTTTTATGGGCTCGTTTTTGGAAAAAATTAGCGATGATGTTTACTCTGGGAATTGACCTAGGCACCACCATGTCTCTCGTTTCTCATATGGATGGCGGAATCCCTAGAATTTTGGAAATAGAAGGAAAAACGGCGGTTCCGTCCGTCGTAAATTATTCCGGAATTGAACCGATAGTGGGATATGAAGCCATCTATAAAGCAGACGCAGCCAACACGGTATTTTCCATCAAACGATTCATGGGAACGTCCGAGAAATTTTGCGACAGAAATGCAGTGGAAATTTCCGCCGATATTCTTGCGTACCTAAAGAACACCGCCGAACAAAAGCTGAGGCGTCAAATAGACGGTGCGATAATAACAGTGCCGGCCCATTTCTCAGACTTGCAAAGGGTTGCCACCCAGCAGGCAGCTTTCATCGCCGGCATAAATGTTCTGCGATTGATAAATGAGCCCACCGCCGCTGCCATTGCCTTCGGCCTGGACCAAAAGACAGACGGAATCTTCGCGGTCTACGATTTCGGCGGAGGAACCTTCGACTTCTCCGTTTTGCGATTATCCGATGGCGTATTTCAGGTGCTAGCCACCGGCGGAGACAACTATCTCGGAGGAGACGACGTCGACACGGCAATACTGGACTATAATCTGCGCATTCATGGATTAGATTCTAAAGACCTCAGGGAAAATGAAAAAATTCTGGGAAAATTGACCGCTAAGGAGTTAAAGGAACAGCTGGGTGATCGTCGGGAGATCAGGAAAAAGCACTCCATAAAAAATGAAAGCTATGAATTTGCGCTTTCGCAGGAAATTCTGACAGATTTGATGAAGGTTTTCCTTAGAAAAACAACGGAAATAGCCGATGAAACACTTTCCAACGCCAATGTGGCGCATGAAAATCTTGACGGCGTGGTTTTGGTGGGAGGAATGACAAAATTACCATTGCTGAAGAAGTACGTGACCCTGCATTTCGGAGCCAAAATCCTTGACGGCATAAATCCAGAAGAAGCGGTCGCCCGCGGAGCAGCCATTTATGCTCATTCCATAGCAAATAGACACGACGTTGTAAAATCGAAAACCAACGCCCCGACACAGGGGCCACTTCTGATAGATGTTGTTCCTTTAACTCTCGGAATAGAGACATTTGGCGGCGCCGTTGACAAGGTGATACACCGCAATACGCCCATTCCGATAGTTGAAAAGCGTGAGTATACCACCTATCAAAATAATCAAACGGGAATCAAATTTCACGTGCTTCAGGGAGAAAGGCCGCTGGCGAATGAATGTCGATCTTTGGCCAGGTTTGAGTTGAGCAACATCCCGCCTATGCCGGCTGGACAGCCGCGGGTAATCGTAGAATTTTCCATAGATGTAAATGGAGTGCTCAGTGTAAAGGCACAGGAGGAAAATACCCACATTATGCAGTCCATAGTCGTCAAGCCATCATCCGGCCTTTCTGACCAGGCGATCGTCTCGATTTTGGAGAAAGCTGCGGCACATAGTGAAACCGATTCAGCGCAGCTTTTGGATATCAGCATAAAAGTGGAATCCGAGCGAATGTTGAAATTCTGGGAATCCATACTGGAAAAAATTCCTCCTGAGGCCGGGAAGGTTGCTGGAAAAAAAATGAGCGATCTGCAGAAGGCTCTTGATGATGAAAAATATCAGGAGGCCATTTCCATCAGAGGAGACTTGGAAAAGATTTTCGGACAGTTTCTGGAGGAAATAATAAGCGCTCATCTGAGCGGACAGCCGCTGTCTCGTCTGCGAACTCCAGACTGAACGCCGTTGACGGCGTGATTCTCTAGAAAATTGTATACCAGAAAATGAATTTAACTATAATGCTTTTGCAAATGCCGGGGATATCATGGATTACAATGAAAAAAAGAAACGTCACGCCGAATTGTCTGCTCTGCTAGCGAGTCATTCCAGACAGTACTACATTTTTGACGACCCCAAGGTAAACGACGCGGAATATGACGCCCTCTACAACGAACTGTTGAAAATTGAGGAGGAGTTCCCCGAATTGCGCGGCGCAAAGAGTCCTTCTAATCAAGTGGGAACAAAGATCTCGTCGAAATTCAAAAAGGCAGCTCACTCCGTCGCTATGTTGTCGCTGGAAAACGCCTACAACGAAAATGATATCGGCGATTTTATGGAGAGAGTCAGGAAATTAGCCAACGAAAAAAATGTTGATTTCGTGCTGGAGCCAAAACTTGACGGCCTATCCGCATCAATAGTCTATAAAAATGGTGTTCTGAACGCCGCTTCCACTCGCGGAGACGGCTTTATAGGAGAAGACGTCACCGCCAACGTTCTCACCATCCGCGATATCCCCCAAAAGATAGAGGATTGTCCCCAAAACTTCGAAGTACGCGGCGAAGTTATTATGCTTAAGTCAGATTTTAGCGCCCTAAATGATCAGAGAGAGAAGGAGGGAGAAAAGTTATTTGCCAATCCGCGCAATGCTGCCGCCGGATCGCTAAGACAGCTTGATCCTCAAATTACCGCCTCTCGAAATCTCCATTTTTTTGCCTATTCCGTTATTTCCGACGATGTAACGCTCTCTTCTCAAATGGAAATTTTAAATTTTCTTCGAAAGCTTGGTTTTACGGTCTCTTCCAGTGTAGCGCTTTGCAAAGACCAGGCCGAAGCTTTTGCCTTCTACAGCGCTATGGAAAAACGGCGAGCAGACCTGGAATACGACGTCGACGGAGTCGTGTATAAAGTTAACGATCTGTCCATTCAGGAAAAACTTGGATCATCCACGAAATTCCCACGCCATGCCATCGCCTACAAATTTCCGGCGGAAAAAGCTCAGACAACCGTACTGAATATAGTGGTACAGGTGGGCAGAACCGGAAACGTCACTCCCATCGCCGAGCTAAAACCGGTCACCGTTGGCGGAGTCGTGGTATCGCGCGCCACCCTCCATAACAAAGACGATCTGGAGAAACGCGATATTCGGGTTGGCGATCGAATCATTTTGCAACGAGCTGGCGACGTCATTCCGCAGGTCTTGCACCCGATTTTAGCAGAACGTCCAGCATATTCCAGAGCGTTCCAATTTCCCAGCACATGCCCGTCATGTGGATCCGATTTGCTGCAGAAGGAAAGCGAAGCGGCCATAAAGTGCGCCAACCCGAACTGCGAAGCCCAGATGATCGAAAAGTTAATTCATTTCGTTTCCAGACAATCCTTTAACATAGACGGATTCGGCGAACGGAACATCCGCAGCTTCTTTAAGAATGGAATTATCAGAAATCCGGCGGACATTTTCCGTTTGGAAGAGCGCAATGCGCAGCTGCGCCTGGAGAATATGGACGGCTGGGGCAGGCAATCGGTCGAAAATCTTTTTAGATCCATCAACGCTTCTCGGACTATTTCACTGGACAGGTTTATTAATGCACTTGGAATTCCGCAGGTGGGACGTGCGGTATCGAAGTTGATGGCCGCATTTTTTGGGAATTACGGTGGATTTATAGACTGCATCAGGAGCCAAGACGGAGAAAAGTTGGCTTCCATCAATGGAATAGGGCCCTCCATCGTTGAAGATTTCAATGTTTTTTTTGACAGAAAAGAAAATATCAACACCGTTCTTGAACTTGCAGGAGACGGAGTTTCTTCTGGCTTAGTGCAAATTACGGACGTGGGAACCTCTAGCGATGGAGTATTTTCTCGCCAATCTTTGGTATTTACCGGCTCGTTGGAGAAGCTTTCCCGAGAAGAAGCTAAAGAACTGGCTGAAAAATTCGGCGCCCGCGTATCTTCATCGGTCTCGGCGAAAACTTCCATCATTGTCGCCGGAAAAAATGCCGGACGGAAACTCGCTCTGGCCCAAGAGCTTGGCTTAAAAATCATCTCCGAAGACGATTTTTTAAAAATTATCGAAAAAAGATAAAAAATCTTCGGAATATTAACCTTTAATAAAAAAATTTTATAGCAGAATCCCGTCTACAGTAGTGGGTTTTTGTGTTATGAGTTTTTTTAGTAATGCCGTAAAGCTGATTAATATGAAGAGGGGCGGCTGCGATGTGGAGCCTCAAATGGCTCCACCGGTTGACGGTCAAAACATAGAACAGCTGGATTTTTCTCTCCGAAACTACGCAAAAGAGTCGTTCTCCGTCCTGATAGTAAAGCCTTTATCCGGATGTATGTTGAAAATTATCCGAACAATTTCCTTTGTAATTACAGGAGTATTGTCGGGGCTGGTGATAGCGGCCATCTGCATCGGCATATTTTTACAATTCGGATCCGTCGAAAATACAGTCCTGTCGTCGTTTATCGTAAATAAGTTCGAAAGCTTGGTGCCGGATATGGATTTGTCCATAAAATCCGCAATGCTTCAGAGAAACGCCGAAACCGGTTCCATCGAGATAACCATGAAAAAGGTAAGGTTAAACGATCTAGCCATGCCGAGAGTATCCATTCTTCCAGATTATGGGGAGTCTCTCAAGCAGCACAGGCTCGTGCCAAAAATTGTTTACATAGCGAATTCGAAGATCAATATGGACATATCCAATGGATTTAAGAGTATTACCTTCAATCCGAATTTGGAAAAAGGCGGGAGTAACAGGGCATTGTTTGAGCCGGCGTCTGCAACCATCGACAGCCTAAAGGGAATGGTGGACAAAGATACGTTGGTTAAGTTCACCAACGCCGACGTTTCAATTTCTTTAAACGGAGTGAATTGGAATCTTAAAAATGTGTATTGCGAACACAAAGTAGGGGATCGATTTCCAAGGATAATCGATTGTTCCCTGATGCTGCCGGAGCAGGAATACACGACGGCCATAAGCCTAAGTCGGACAACTTCCGGGAAAAAGCACTGCTACGACGTAAAATTGGGATCGCTGAATCCTTCCATTGTGAGCGACGCGTTCACTCGAGGCGACATACTGCTAGACGGAAGAATACTGGCGCTTATAGAAGGGTACAATTTGCCAATTTCCGGTAACATTAATTTAAATTTTGATGGGGAAAAGTTTTTGGGAGGAGATTTCGATCTGGTTGGAGCAACCGGATCGATTAAATTGCCGGTAAGAAATACGTTGTCCCTGAATCTTGGGAAAAAAATAGACAGCGGCAGCGTGTCCGGTTCTTTTTCCAAGGATGGCGCTAAAATAAACTCCATAAATATAGCCTATGGAAACTCTGGAATACAGCTGACAGGCATAAAGGTGCCGCTGAGCGAATACAGGTTCCTGGACATAGCAAACATTGACGGCACGTTGAGCTTGACCAACGTTAATGTTCAGGAAATGGACGCTCTCCTGCCGAACAACATCTCAAAATCCACTGTTCCCACATTCAGAAATTATCTTCCGGGCTTCAAATTGGAATTATTTAAGGTGGATCTGCGCGGCCCCATCGCCTTTGGCAGCAGAGCGGACGCCGAGACGTTGTTAGTAGGGCAGGGGATCTTTAAAATCAAAGATGCAAAAATTCCTCTGGGAAATCATATTATTTCCAACATAAGCGCCACCGGTAGCATTTCCGACGACGGTTTTGATATCAAGCTGACGGGCGCAAATTTTAGAAATACAAAGATCAACAGCGGAATATTCTTTCTGTCCAAAAAAGACGACTCATGGATAGGAAAAATAAATGCCGACATAACTGTAAAAGAAATTTCATCCTACGCCCGGGATATTTCCCATAAATTAGCGGCATTGCCATTGGACAAACTGGACATTAAGGGAATAGCCAATCTGGATCTTAAGTTGGTTCGAGTCAGAGGAGATTCGCAACTAAAGGGTGATCTTCCCTTCAGGATCGTGGAGGGGGCCGGAGTTTTCAAGTCCGACAACCACAGCCGCGAGCTAAAAATATTCTGGGATAGCGATGGGTTATTCGTAAACGGCGACGTAAGCGCCGGCAGTAACAGCGTAAACATAAGAATGGAGGAAGATTTCCTCAACAATTCCGGAACCGGATCATTTAATTTCATTTCCAATTCTGGATTCCTAAGCGCCTTGATTCCAAATTTTCACAAAATCTGCGATGGGAATTTCAATTTGAAAATCAACACTTCCTGGGATGAGGCAAAGGAAGAGTATGACGTGGCTCTGAATCTGAAAAACGCCGTCATGATGCTTCCCATGATCGGGGCTTTAAAGCAGAAAGATGAGAATGGTCTATTCACGGCACACGTCACCAAAAAAGACGGTAATTTCGAATTTTCGAAGATAAATTTAGATTCCAGGTACAGCAAAATAAACGGCAGCATGGTTCTTAACGACGTAGGCGATATACTTCGCTGCTCTCTGGATAAATTTGAGATGAACAATTCTTCGGCCAAGATAAATATCCTGAGGGACGAGGATAAAAAAATAATGTTCTCGGCAGTTGGCGACAGTCTAGACGCCAGTAGAGGAGTTGCCACCTGCAATCAATTGGATAGAGATACGGTGGTGTCGGCCTACATCGACCTAAAGGAATTGATTATCTCTGGCAATCACAAAGTGAAAAATGCCAAAGGCAGCTTCAACATCAAGAATGGCAAGATAGTAGGCGGCGCCTGCTACGCCGTAATAGGGGAAGATACGACGCTGGCCTTGAGTTCAAAGGATCTGGACGGCAGCAATGATAGCGTAGTATCGCTCTCGGCTTCCAATGCCGGCGAATTCTTAAAGTATTTACAAATTACCGATACGGTCAGCGGAGGAAGTATCAATTTTGTAACAAAGACTTCCAAAGGCATGGACCAGTCCCTGTCCGGAGCATTTGAAATGAGCGACTTTATCGTGAAAAACAATAGCCAATTGATGAAGTTGATATATCTGTCTTCCAGCAGCTGGTTTCCGAATTCGGATAATGTATCTGTGGGATTCAACTTTTGCGATGGAAATTTCGTGATTACGGACGGCCAGATAAGCATTTCCGGCAGAGCGGTTAGCCCAACCATAGGGATTTCCTACAAGGGCGCCTACAGTAGAATTAACGATACCTTTGATATATCTGGAGTTTCAGTGCCTATGTCATCATTGCTGAATAACAAAGGCAGCAGCGAAGCCTTCGCGGCAAATTATTCGCTCACCGGATCGCTGGGTACTCCTTCAATTTCCGTGAAACCACTGCAATTGATGTCCACCGACGCTCTCAACGACGTGTTTGGACACATGTTGCCCATAACCGTCTCTTCCGGCGGGCACGTGAACGAGGATATTGCTCCTACGTCCAGAAAATTTCTATCCGACCCGTTTTCCCGTATGGCATTCGACAAAAAAGCAAACGAGAAGCCGGTGGAAGAGCTTGAAGATCTGGAAGAAAAATCACCAAAATCGGCCGCCGACACTCGCAAAAAGTTTGGAGTAAAAATTACCCGCGGCATGAAGAGAACCTTCGAATGAGGTTCTTCATCTCCGCAGCCGGCAGGCTAAACGGAGACCGTCATACATTAGGCAGTAACATCGTAGTGTAATTTCGCAATTTTTGTAGTTGTCTAGGATAGTCATTGTCCTTCAAGTAATTATACATCAATTGTTTTTGTTCCGCTTTTATGACTTTACTGCGCGTAGCGAGATATCCAAACATGGAAAAGGACAAAATTATTGGAGAGCCTATTAGAGAAGCCATAGTTGTGAGCCCTAAACCGCCGCTTATTGCCTCCACGCCTGTGGCGACTAATGTAGGCGTGGCAGCCGTTATTCCTCCAATGGAGGTTTTATTAATGAATTTTGCACATCTTGCGTCATTGGGCAATTCTTGTTGTTTACAATAGCGCTCTAACACTTTTTCAACATCTGTCGGCGTAAGAGAAGAACAGGATTCGTCCTTAAAACTACGCAGAAGTTGCCCGCGCTTGATCTCTTTTTGCCATGCGATTTCGTCTTCTTTGCGCTTTTTCCGTTTCTCCTCTTCCAGATTCGCTCGCTCCTTTTTCTTTCTATCTTCTGACGTTTTTTGCGTTTTTAATGTACTGAAAGGTAACGAATTGTCCTCGTTTTCCAGAATATTGGCCGTTGGCAATTCGAGTGATGGAGGCAAAATCACACACGGTATCTGATATACGCTGGGAATGGGAATCATCAACACAGTAGGTAAAGAATCATTCAGCGTGTGCCGCCTGTTGTGGACGTTAGTGGCGCCGTTTGCAGGAGATAGTTCATTTTGGGATGGGTTTGCCTCAATGTTCTCTCCATTGTCCGGGAACTCCCACGTTGTATCAATCGAAGGGCTCTTTTCCGATTTAATGCTAGGCAATTCCGGCAAGCTTTTATATGATCTTAGTTTTCCAGATCTCGGCGACGAAGAAAGCCTGCTATCTTCGAAGTTTTCATAGAGATCGTCTTGGTACGGGCTCATAGCACAACAACAAAAACCTAGAAATATGCCCATACACGTTAATGCAATTTTCATTTTTTTCTCCAAGTATTTTATCTTTGCCATTTGTAAAAGTTTACTATAATTAATATTGGTTAATTTTTAATTAATTTTTGAAAAATAGTTTAAATTTTGTTAACTTTTTTTGCCAAGATTTGTTTTCATATGCGCAACGATCAGGCCGCGACAAAAAGTATTGTTTATTCAGCAGAAAATTTATATAGTTGCGCCGTAAAATGTAGAAAAGCTCACCTTGATAGATAAAATTGTTTCAGTAGCCAATAAAGTTTGGAAAGTTCAGACCGCGAAAATGGAGTGCGTGGATGCGGACGCTTTGATTGCCGCTATTGCGCAAAATAGAGGGATCGAAAACCTTGACGCTTTTCTCCATACAACTTTGGAAAGCGCTATGCCGGATCCATTTGTTTTCATAGATCTGGAAAAGGCCGCTTCTCGGATAGCGGAAGCCATAAAAAATGAACAGCAAATCGCGATTCTGGGAGACTACGACGTTGACGGGGTCGCTTCCGTGTCAATTTTTGTTAATTTTTTAAAGCATTTGGGCGCAAGCTTCTCATACTCCATACCAAATAGAACGGGGGAAGGTTATGGTCTCAACGTAAACGCTCTGGATAAGCACAAGAATTGCTTGATAGTTGCAGTGGATTGTGGTTCCAATTCACAGGAAGAGCTGCTCTACGCAAAAGATCATGGTCTGGAGGTAATAGTCATTGACCATCACAAAATGTCCGCCTTGCCGGCTGCGTTCGCTCTGGTTAATCCTCACAGACCAGATGAAAAAGATGACTACAAGCACCTCTGCGCGACCGGATTGGCTTTTATGTGCCTGATTGGCGTCGACAAATTGCTCCGAGAATCTGGTTTTTACCAGGATAGGAGAGAGCCGCCTCTGATGGAATATCTGGATTTAGTGGCATTGGCAACCGTTTGTGACGTCGTCAGCCTAACGGGCCTGAATAGGGCGTTTGTGTCGACCGGCATCAAGGTCATTCGGCAAAGAAAAAATCTCGGCATTGACGCTCTAGCCGCTTTGTATAAAGGCCATGAAATCACGGCCGAAACCATTTCATTTTTTTTCGGACCAAGGTTGAATGCCGCGGGCCGGATATCTTCTGCCGATATGAGCGTAAGGCTTCTTACCACCGGCAATCCCATCGAAGCTAAAAAGATAGCCAAGGACCTGGATAATTTGAACAGAGAACGCCAAATGCTTGAGCAGAAAATTATGGAGGAGGTCGCCCCATCCGTGGATGAAAATTTGAATTTCATTTGCTCCTATCATCCGGAGTGGCATGTTGGCGTTATTGGCATTGTGGCGGGACGACTGAAGGAGAAATATAATAGGCTCAGCATCATAATTTCTAGAGATAGCAATGGCAAGGGCAAGGGCAAGGCTTCCTGTCGATCGGTGGATGGCGTTGATTTATCGGAACTCATTCACAAAGGAATTCAATGCGGAATCATCAGTTCCGGTGGAGGACACGCTCTGGCGGCTGGTTTTTCCATCGAAATCGACAAAATCAACGCTTTGGTGGAATTTTTAAAAACAGAAATACGGCATGAAACACCTGTTCCAGAGATACAAGCCGACTGTTTCTTGGATCTGGAATCCCTATCAGTGGATTTGCTCCAATCCATTTCGGCGCTGGAGCCGTTCGGCATGGGCAATAAGCGCCCAAAATTTGTTATCCCGAACGTCAGGATATCTTTCTCAAGGGTGGTGGGAGAAAATCACATAGCGGCGACTTTGCAGGATGAGAAGGGAAATTCTCTGCGAGCTATAGCCTTCAAGTCGCTGAATACTGAGTTGGGAGACGCACTTCTAAACGAAAGAAGGCCCGTCAGCGCCGTCGGGGCCTGCGTAATAGCTTCCTGGAAAGATGAAAGATACGTCAGTTTTCAACTGGAAGATTTGGCGATTAAGGAAAATAATTTACAATCCGCAGGATTGACGTAGGCGTAATGTGGATATACGGCAGACATGCGGTAAAGTCCGCTTTGCTCAACGAAAAGCGGGAGATTTTGCGGCTTGTGCTGCTGGAGTCTTTCAAGGATTTTTCGGATAAATGCAGCAGATCGTCGCTGAAACCAGAGTTTGTGGATAAAAATTTCTTCAATTCCACATTTGGAAGGGACGCAATCCATCAGGGTTGCGCCGTTCTGGTAAAAAATTTACGGGAGCCTTGCATCGGAGAGCTGCTGGAGAATGAATCGGATCATCGTCCATTTGTGCTTCTGGATCAGGTTACGGACCCGCAAAATGTTGGCGGCATTCTGCGCGCTGCGGCTGTTTTCGGAGCGCGTGCGGTGGTTGTTCAGGACCGCAACAGTCCGGAGTTGACTCCTGCGATAGCTAAAGTGGCTTCCGGAGCCATTGAGACGGTTCCCTTGATCCGGGTCGCAAATTTGGTCGGCGCCATAAGTAGTCTGAAGAAGCGCGGATTCTGGTGCGTAGGATTGGACGAAAAATCAGAGCAGAAAATTCAGGAAATATCACTGCTTGGAAATTTCGTTTTTGTGATCGGCAGCGAAGGCGGCGGCATAAGGAGATTAACCCGAGAATCCTGCGATTTTCTGGTGCATTTGCCGGCCTTTGGGAACTTCACAACGCTAAACGCAGCCCAGGCCGCCACCATTGCGCTGTATGAATTTTTGCGCCAGAATCAAAACAACGTGGAGAAACGATAAATGACGCAATATTTTTACCCGCTGCTGGCTTATATGCTGGGCTCGATTCCGTTTGGTGTGATTCTTTCGAATCTATTTGGAAAGGGCAAGCTGAGAAAAACTGGATCGAAGAACATAGGAGCCACGAATGTTCTTAGAACTCAAGGAAAATTATTGGGAGCGCTGACATTTGGCATGGATTTTCTAAAGGGCTTCGGGGCCTGCTATTTTTTGCGCGGCAGCGATGAAATTTTAAATCTTATGACCATTGCGGCGCCGGTTTTGGGGCACATTTTTCCCGTTTGGTTAAAATTTAAAGGAGGGAAGGGTATATCGACCTATTTCGGAGTCCTCTGCGCCACAAATATTTTCACTTTCTGGTCTGTTTTGGCGATTTGGCTAGTAACGTTTTTTTCCGTAAAAATTTCCTCAGTTGCAGGACTTGTCAGCGTCTTCGCCGGTCTGTTTATTTTTGGCTACGTGGGACACGCGCTTTGTTTGGATTTTGTTAATCAATTGTATGTTCTAATTGCGCTGGTCGTTTTGATCTTCTTCCGACATCAAGAAAACCTGAAACGACTGTTGAAAAAGAAGGAATTGCGCGCCTAGATCGAAGACGGTTCGATCTTCGTTTTCGGGGGATTGAATTGTGTTGTCGAAGGAAGAAAAACTAGCAAGATTGAGGTTGGCCCGCAGCGAGGCAGTCGGTTCCTCCACCTTTTGGAATTTCATTAACAGGTATGGCAGCGGCGAGAAGGCTTTGCGCGTAATTTCGAAGTCTTCTTCGGGTCCCATTAAAAATTTCGAACTTTGCAGCGAAGAAAAAATACGAGAAGAAATTAAGGCTATGAAATCCATCGGAGGCCGGTTCGTCTTTTTCGAGGATGAGCTCTTCCCACCGCTACTGCGGAACACTCCGGATCCGCCGCCGGTGCTGTCTTTTTTGGGAAACAAGGAAAGGACGCTTTCATTTTACAAGAAAAACATGATTTCCATAGTGGGAGCTAGAAATGCTTCCATACACGCCAGCAGGTTTTGTCTCTTGCTATCTGAGGAATTGAGTCGGCGCGACGTGGCCGTTGTCTCGGGCCTTGCGAGGGGCATAGATGCCAGCGCTCATCAAGGAAGTCTTGAAAATGGAACCGTTGCCGTTTTGGCTTGCGGCGTAAACGTTGCCTATCCGCAGGAAAATCTTAAACTGTACGGCGAAATCATAAAAAAGGGTGGCATTTTCGCCGAAATGCCACTTGATACGACTCCTCAGCCTCAATTATTCCCCCGAAGGAATCGCATCATCGCCGGTATGTCCCATGGAACGGTTGTCATTGAAGCGGCAGAACAGTCTGGATCCCTAATAACGGCGAAAATGGCGCTGGAGTATGATCGAGACGTTTTTGCGGTTCCGGGATTTCCTCTGGATCCGCGAAGCGTTGGCTGCAATAGGCTGCTAAAGGACGGCGCGATCCTGGTTCAAGGCGCTCAGGACGTGCTGGATCATCTGGAAAGCCGAAAAATTATACAGAATACGCTGTTTGAGAATAAATCCGAGGCCTACAGGATTTCGGACCAGGATCTGGAAAAGCTTCGGAAAAAAATTCTCGATTCGTTGAGCTCTACACCGATAACTATTGACGAATTGATTTCTTGCATTAAAGTATCCCCCGGGGAAGCGCTTAGTGTGCTTCTGGAATTGGAGCTAGCCAATAAAATCGTAAGATTGCACGGGCAGCGCGTCTGCTTGGCTCTTGGCGATTGATAATTTCTACGGAAGGATAGTCGTATGCGTCTTGTGGTTGTCGAGTCTCCGGCTAAAGCTAAAACCATTAATAAGTATTTGGGACCGGATTATCGCGTCATGGCGAGCTATGGTCACATTAGAGACCTGCTTTCGAAGGATGGCAGCGTGCAGCCGGACAATGATTTTTCCATGATATGGGAAGTTAGCCCGCGGGGAAAAAAATGCATTCAGGACATATCTTCGTCGCTGAAAAATTGCAACGAGCTGCTGCTGGCGACCGATCCGGATAGGGAAGGGGAGGCCATTTCCTGGCACCTGAAAGAAGTCCTCCAGGAGAGCAAAAAGTTAAACGTCCCTTTTCGGAGAATAGTTTTTCATGAGATTACCAAGAGCGCCATCAAGGACGCCATCGCTCATCCCCGGGATATAGATTCGTCGCTGGTGGACGCCTACCTGGCGCGGCGCGCGCTGGATTATCTGGTTGGATTCACGTTATCGCCGATTTTATGGCGAAAGCTTCCCGGCAGCAAATCCGCCGGAAGAGTTCAATCCGTCGCCCTCCGGATGATATCGGAACGAGAGGCCGAAATAGAGGCGTTCGAGAAGAAAGAATACTGG
Source organism: Holosporaceae bacterium (assembly GCA_031288395.1). Classification (GTDB taxonomy): domain Bacteria; phylum Pseudomonadota; class Alphaproteobacteria; order UBA3830; family UBA3830; genus JAIRZM01. The sequence goes on from JAITRM010000035.1 coordinate 30,447, forward strand.
TCCATCGAAGGAAAATTTCAGGCTAAAAACAAGAAAATTTTTGATGCAAGGTTGATCGGTTATCAAGGTGAAAAGCTGGACAAATTCTCGATTGTCAACGATAAGCAAGCGAATTCTCTAAAAGAGTCGCTGCAGAATCAACAATTTTCAGTAATATCTGTGGAAACCAAGCGAGTGAAGCGCAATCCGGCTCCGGCCTTCATCACTTCCACAATTCAACAGGAGGCTTCCCGCAAACTCGGATTCAGCGCCAAGAAAACGATGCAATTGGCGCAAAATTTGTACGAAGGCATAAACATTGACGGAGAAACGGTTGCTCTCATCACATACATGAGAACCGATAGCGTGAATTTATCCCGGGAAGCGATGGAAAAAATTAGAGAATTAATTGGCGAAAAATATGGGAAGGCCTTTTTGCCGGAAAAGCCGCGGTTTTACCAGACTAAGGTGAAAAATGCTCAGGAGGCCCACGAGGCCATCCGTCCGGTTGACGTGACCATAACTCCTGAGTCGCTGTTGGGAAAAGTGAGCGCCGATCTTCAAAAACTGTACAATTTGGTTTGGAAGCGGGCTGTAGCCTCCCAAATGTCTTCTGCGGAATTCGACCAGATGCAGGTGGATATCTCCGACGACAAAAAAGACGTTTTCCGCGCCAACGGCAGCGTCATTGCCTTCGAGGGATTTCTGAAAGTTTACGTGGAGGGAAGGGACGAACCTCCGGAAGACGACCCGGAGGGCCTTTTGCCTCCGCTGGCCAAGGGCGATCAGACTCCGTTGCAGAATCTGGACGCGATTCAGCATTTTACGACTCCTCCGCCGCGCTTTTCGGAAGCAAGTCTGGTAAAGAAAATGGAGGAACTCGGCATCGGGAGGCCCTCCACCTATGCAACCATTCTTCAGGTGCTCCAGGATCGCGGCTACGTGAAATTGGAGAAAAAACTTTTTGTGCCGGAGATTCGCGGTCGCCTGGTGACGTCGTTTCTCATGAGCTTTTTTGGCAAATATTTGGAATATGGCTTTACGGCGGATCTGGAACAGTCTCTGGACGATGTTTCCAACGGAAAAAAGCCGAGAAACGAGGTTCTGAAAAATTTCTGGAACGGATTCTGCGTGAATGTAGCCGAAACTAAAGAAATAAAAATTTCCGACGTTATCGATAAGCTCAACGAATCGCTGGCTTCGCTGTTGTTTGCCAGCGGAGACAGCAAAAAAATCTCTCGAGAATGTCCGGAATGCAAACAGGGAGAACTGAGCCTGAAGATCGGTCGGTTTGGATCCTTTATCGGCTGCTCGCGCTATCCGGAGTGTAAATATGTCAAGAAATTGGATTCTTCTCCCGCTTCGGAAGGCGATGATGCAGTAGCTCAGTCTTCAGAATACCCTAAATTCCTTGGAGTCGATCCCTCAGATCAGGCAGAAATTACCCTGAGAAAGGGACCCTACGGCCTATACATTCAAAAAGACAAGAAAAACGAAGAAACCGGCCAAAAATCCAGCCAAAAGAAAGCCAAGGAAAAGCCGCCGCGCGCCTCCGTTCCAAAATTTATTGCGCCCGGCGACGTGAATCTCGATCTGGCCATTTCTCTGCTGCGGATGCCCAAGATTTTGGGCCAACACGACGGCGAAGACGTGAAGATTGGCATCGGAAGATTTGGTCCCTACGTGCTCTTCAGGGGAAAATACACATCCATCCGCAAACAGGAAACGATTTTTAGCATGAATCTGGAAGACGCCGTCAAGCTGCTGAAAAATTAGGTGTTGCAGAGAATTTTTATGCCAAATGCAAAAAAAATCTTGTAGTTATGCCCAGATATGGTAATTGAAGGGAAAGGTGGATAAACTGCGGTTGTTTTCTGCATAGGAGTATGGATGAAAATAACCGTTCTCGGGTGCGGATCGTCTATGGGAGTTCCGGCTCTTAGGTATGGTTGGGGGAACTGCGATTCGCGGAATTCAAAAAACCGCCGCACCCGCTCCTCCATCATCCTGGAAAGCGAAAATACTTCTCTGCTGGTGGATATGTCGCCGGATTTGCGCCAGCAACTCTTGGGTTATGGTTCCCAGAAGGTGGACGCCGTAATTATGACCCACGTGCATTTCGACCACAGCTTCGGCATCAATGAATTGCGGCCGCTGTTCTCAGCGGGAGGCATGACGCTGCCCATCTATGCCAGAAAAAACGTGCTGGATGAGATTAATCAGGTATTCTGTTATTTTCTCAAAGATAGCAGCTACGAGCTCTATCGGCCCCACGTTTGCACGCGCGTTTTGGGAGACAACTTTCTCATCGGCGATATATCCGGCATATGTTTTGAGCAGGATCACGGATTTTCCAGGTCTACCGGCATAAGGATTGGAAATTTTGCCTACTGCACAGATGTGGTCACCATGAGTCGGGAGATTTTTGAAAAGCTACGAGATCTGGACGTTTGGATAGTGGAATGTACGTCTTTAAAAGATGCGACTCCGACCCATGCTCATCTGGATCTGACGCTGCAGTGGATACACGAGCTAAAGCCGCGCCGAGCTTTTCTTACACACATGGGAGCCACCATGGATTACGACAAGTTGCTGAAAATTTTGCCAGAAAATGTCAGACCAGCCTACGATGGAATGTCCATTACCGTCTAACTTAGCACTTCTTTTACCTTGCCGGCCAGTTCTTTCAGATTAAATGGCTTCGATAGGAAATGTACCTTGCTGTCGTTGGCCAGCGATTCCCGGAAGCTGTCCTCTGTGTACCCGGAGATGAAGATTACCTTCATATTTGGGTTATGATTTTTTACGTGTCCCATGAGGGTTGGGCCATCCATCCTAGGCATAACCACGTCCGTAATGACCAAATCAATGGTGTCCGCTTCCTGCCTTATGAATTCCAACGCCGATTCTCCATTGGGGGCTTCTATAACTCGATAACCTTTGTCTCGCAGTGCTCTTGCGCCAAAAGTGCGCACTGCGTCTTCGTCTTCCACCAACAAAATCGTGCCGGCTCCCGTGAGATCGACGATTTTATTCTCGTCGGAGTTTTCTTTTGCCATGACAACGGCGCTTTCTTGGTATGCAATCTTCGGAAAGTAGAGGCTGAATTTCGTGCCGGACCCGACTTCGCTTTCTATGGAAATAAATCCGCCGGTTTGGTTGACTATGCCGTAGACAGTTGATAATCCAAGGCCAGTGCCGTGCCCTTTTTCTTTTGTGGAGAAGAATGGATCGAAAATTCTGTGGAGATGTTTCTCCTCTATGCCGCTGCCGGTGTCAATTACCTCAATCAACACATATTCGCCGGGGGGCATGGTGTCTCCTCGCAAAAATTTTGATTCCCTGGACTTGTAGTTGGAGGTTTGGATGGTTAGAGCTCCGCCGTCTTTCATGGCGTCTCTGGCGTTAACCGCAAGGTTGATGATGACCTGCTCGAACTGTATCTGATCCACCTTGACGAAGCCCAGGTCTCTCCCGTGAACGACCTTCAGATCAATCTTCGCCCCCAAAAGCCTCTTCAGCAGAGCGGACAGCTCCACAATCATGTCCGTTACGTTCAAAATTTTCGGCTGCAGCGTTTGCTGCCGTGAAAATGCCAGAAGCTGCCTCACTAGGTTAGACGCGCGGTTGGCGTTTTGCTTTATTTGCATAATGTCGTTGAATGATTGGTCCGATGGCAGGTATTTTTCCAATAGCAGATCGCAATAGCCGATCATTGCCGTCAGAAGGTTATTGAAATCGTGGGCGATTCCTCCGGCAAGCTGTCCCACAGCCTGCATTTTCTGCGACTGAACAAATTGATGCTGAAGCTCTTTTCTTTCGGTAATATCGATGAAATATATCACCAAGCCATCGTTGTCTTTTGAGCGCTTTGGGCCGTCCATTTTTGTGGCATAGACCATCACCGTCTGGCGCTTTTCGGTTTTTAATTGAATCTCAAATGGAGCGATGGATTTATATACGGCGCTCAGTAGCTGATATAGCTTGTCTCGCACCATTTCTCGCTCTTCCTCATAGATGTAGTCCAGAAATGAGTTATTGTCCGGCTGTTCGGTTCCGACGATGGCTTTAAAGGTGCGATTACAGGCGCTTATGACCTCCGCGCCGTCGGTAATAACTATCCCGACCGGAGCGTCCTCGAATATGTGCTCGAAGTACAGCTTTGTTTTCCCAAGCGCCTGAATCAGGTCGCCGCTCTGCTGAGTTTCTCTTGTTATCACATATGTTCGAAGACCGTCTGTGTCCTGCAGAATTTGCCTAGCGATTACCTCTATGCCCTCGCTGACTTCTGATTTCAGCGTGATTTTCGCCGCCAATGCATTGATTAATTTTCCATTTTTGCCGTTGGACGGCAGCGCTTCGCTTTTCTCCTTGATCACATATTTTTCAAAATTATTGTGGACTATGTTTTCCACTTTGCTGCCAATCCAGTAGGAAAACGTGTTGTTGCAGAAAACGATGTCGTTGTCTTTGTTCAAGCAGAAATAACCGATGTTTGAGTTATTGATCATTTCCAACAGAAAGCTGCAACTGGTTTCCAGGGATTCTATTTTTGCGGTGGATGGAGTTAGATCTATGATCGTCCAGCCGGAATATCCTCTGTGCTCCGGCAACGGCGACACGGCGATTCTCCACAGCGCCGTGCTATCAGAATGTAGATTCATGGGAACGTCGATGTGGGACTGTTTGGAGTTTTCCGCTGCAATCTGCAGAGTGCGAATGGCTTCAACGACCTTAGGATATTTTCCAAAACAGACAATAAAATCTTCGATGGTTCGTATTTTAAACCCAGGGAACAAATTCTGGGCGACTCGATTGACGAAAATGCATCTGCCTTCCTTCGAGAATACGAAAAAGGCGAACATGGAGGCGTCGAATCCGTTTATGGCTATGTTTTTCTGGAACGTAATCATGTGATTGTGAGCGTGCATTTTCCTTATTTCTTTGGAAAAAGACATGCAAATTAAACCGGTAACGAAAACGGCAATTACGGAACAATAGTTGCCGTCAGCCATGCCTGCAACGAAGGAAAACAGCGCAAAAAACAGGAATGCGCATATCAGCAAGACATGGCGGAACGGCACGCGTTTTTTTGATAAAAATTTTTCCAGATCGATAAAAAAATCCATAATCCTTCTCGGCTCTTTTGCGAAAACTAAATCGAACGATCCAGCGACGCCAAGCCGTGGAAGCTTATTATTTTCTGCACAAGATTACGATAATTTTTATCAGTTCCGTATAATTTTAAAAAAGGCGACAACTTGGCGCCGTCTATTTTCTGGGACCTAGACATCATGATGGCGCGCTGACGCCTAAATTCTCTGTAGCAAAGATTAACGTTCAGCGTTTTTGCGTAGGCAATGGCAGACTTGTAAAGCGAATCAAAGGAGAGAAGCTTGTCTTTCGTTTTGGCGAGTCCAAAATATGCATTCATGGCGTGGATGGTTCTGTCTCTTCCAAAACCGCTTTCTAGAGAAGCTTGCGCGACGGCCAGTGAGACGGGGATTGGTGCCACACGTATGAGCAAATCGTCGATGCTTTTTGTTTGATAGAACTCGCGAATCATGGCGAAGTATTCTTCTTCCTCTTTTGTTAACTGAATCCCTCTGCGGCGTTTGTCTTGGACCAGTTTAACAAACTTACGCTGGCGCAGGATGTTCTTGTTTACGCAATTGACGGTAGCGGCGATGGATTTCATGAAAAAATCCCTGTCGGATTGATTTTGAGAATTCATCAATGGGATCATTCCCAGAGGGAAATTGGGAATTTTCCCGCTTCGCAGCGCCAACTTTTTCAGAATGCTATGACATTCTCTGTCCAAGATTTTACTTACCAGGGCACACCGAAACAACTTGTCCCGATGCTTCGCAGATCCATCTGCGCGACAAAAATCAGCGACCGAAACTGCCAACAACAACCACAGACACGAACGAGCAACGATCTTCATTACACGGCGTTCACTACTATGTCTTCAGAAACTCGTCGCCGAATGGTCCTTTCGACTCCTAACTTCAGGGTTCCTGCGGCACGCGGACACGAAGAACACGCTCCCCGTAACTTCACGGAAAGAACGTGCCCTTCCAGAGAAATCACGTCTATATCCCCGCCGTCCATATTCAGCGATGGACGAATCACCGAATCCACGACGTCTTTTATTTTCTGTAACAATTCCTGATTACTAGCCATACACGCCTCCAACTAGACTGAATAATACACGAAAAGTTAACTATTTACAAGACTAGCCCTGTTCAAGAATGATACCAGACCCAGGAACAAATTGACCCGCCGTTTTGGTGGACGCGCCAAACGACACCGCGTTCCTGTCTGGCGCCGAGTATTCGATACCCAAACTTGGTACCATAGCAAGGACGTCATGGACAAAAAAATACAGGCAATCCAAAATTAGCTGAATAACTGACCGCGAAAAGCGCTGGACTATTGCGCTCCAAGTGTCGTCTTTTCACGGCCTACTTTATAGCGTCCTATACCCTGCCTTCCTCGCCCAGGATATATCACTCGTGAATAAAAAGTTGGAATTTTGGGAGAAAAGTGTTAGGTTCTGTTAGCGAGATCTAGGAAATTTTGGGAAAGTAGTGTAAACTTAACAAGTATTCAAAAATGAGGTTTATACAACGATGGTTAACAACATGC
>JAITRM010000018.1 GCA_031288395.1 Holosporaceae bacterium
TTCCCAATGGCTTCAAAAGAACATTCATCCTGCACCTATCTACTCTCCGAAATACTCGCACAAGTAGCTCCACCAAACCACTTATTCATACCGCCTCCTTTTTTTGCTTAAATACGAGATTAACTTCTTCACATGACTTTTGCCAACCACGCTACAACCTGTAGATTGTAACGCCTCGATTTCTCCTCACTTAACCTTGATGCAGTTCAAACTTAAATGGGCGTTTTTTACAGAATAAACTGCGATAGATCCTTATGCTCGGCAAGACTTCCAACTTTGTTTTTCACGTATTCTGCGTCTATGACGACGGTTTCGCCGACTTTCTGGGTTGCAGCAAAGCTCGCTTCCTCCAGCAGTTTCTCGATGATGGTATGAAGGCGGCGCGCCCCGATATTTTCAACATTTCTGTTAACAGTGGCCGCCAATGCGGCGATTTTCTTCACTCCATCCTCTCGGAAGTCGAGGTTCACTCCCTCCACCTTCAAAAGAGCATGATATTGCTTCAGCAGGCTACTGTCCGTTTCCTTCAAAATCCTATAAAAATCCGATTCTCCGAGATTCTTTAATTCTACACGAATTGGCAGCCGTCCCTGCAATTCCGGCAGTAAATCCGACGGTTTGGAAACGTGGAACGCTCCGGATGCAATGAATAGGATGTAATCCGTCTTAACGGTGCCGTATTTCGTCGTGACGGAGCATCCCTCTATCAGAGGCAGAAGATCCCGTTGCACTCCTTCCCGACTAACGTCCGCTCCCGAGACATTTCTGGCGCAAATTTTGTCGATCTCATCTATGAAAACGATGCCGTTTTGCTCCACCGAGAAAATAGCTTCCCGAATGGTTTTGTCATGGTCTATTAATTTTTCGCTCTCTTCGCCAGCTATCAATGAACGAGCATCCCTGATTGTAACTTTTCGTTTTTTTGTTTTATTGAATCCCAGGGCGTTATTCATTAGATCCGTCAAATTCATCATGCCAATTTGAGCGCCGGGCATGCCTGGAATGTCGAAGGATTGGTTCAGAGAGTTATCCAGCATACTGATCTCGATCTCTCGATTCTCTATTTCTCCCGAATCCAGCATTTTTTTGAATTTTTTTCTAGTTTCCAGAGCAGAATTCTCGCCGACCAGAGCGTCTACAATTCTGGACTCGGCATTAATTTTCGCCTGCTCATTGAAAGACTGGCGATGCCTCTCTTTTGCTCCCGAAACAGCCATTTCCACGAGATCGCGAATGATTTGCTCAACATCGCGTCCTACGTATCCAACCTCCGTAAACCTTGTGGCCTCTACTTTTATGAAAGGAGCGTTCGCGAGCCTGGCTAATCTTCGGGCAATTTCAGTCTTTCCAACGCCGGTGGGGCCTATCATCAGTATATTTTTCGGCAAAATTTCCTCTTTCAAAGGGCTCGGAACCTGTTGCCGTCTCCAGCGGTTGCGCAGCGCGATGGCAACTGCCTTTTTTGCCTCTTCATGGCCGATAATAAAACGATCCAGCTCTGAAACTATTTGGTTAGGCGTTAGCGAAGTCATAAACTTATCCTTCAATGTTGATTTTTTCCAAGATTATAGAATGATTCGTATATATGCACAGATCTCCGGCGATTTTCATGGATCTTCGAGCAATTTCCTCTGCCGGTAGGTCTTGGGTAATTAGCGCGCGCGCGGCGGCAAGAGCAAAATTCCCTCCGGATCCTATTCCGATGATGCCATCCTGCGGTTCCAGCACGTCTCCAACGCCGGTGATAATTAGTGAAATATCCCTATTCACCACCGCCATCATTGCCTCCAGCTTGCGCAAATATTTATCTGTGCGCCAATCTTTGGCCAATTCAACACAGGCTCTCTGAAGTTGATCCGGATACTGCTCCAATTTGGATTCCAGCCTTTCAAAGAGAGTAAAGGCATCCGCTGTAGCTCCTGCAAAGCCCGTCAGCACATTTCCGGACGATAGGAATCTTACTTTTTTGGCATTTGCCTTCAAAATCACATTGCCCGCGGTAACTTGGCCGTCTCCGGCGACCACCACGCTATTCCCCTTTCGCACAGAGAGAATGGTAGTCCCCATCCATTGGGTTGTTTCACTCATGGGCCAGCCTTTCTATAAAATTAAAGAATTCATCTCCTGCGTAGTCTATGCCGCCGCCCAAATATCCCCAAACGTGATTCCCTTTTTTATCGAAAACCAAACAAGCCGGCACTCCGACTATTCCCTCCATAACTTGCGGCTTGACAGATGGATAAATTTCCAGTAGCTGAATATCATGGGACTTGTAGTAAAGTTTCAGCGCTTCCACAGTGTCGTGGCCCACGTTCAGCACAAGGATTTTCACATCTTCAATTTCAGATAGCTTCAATCGATGGAGCAGATTGTCGAAATTTTTCAAAACAACCGGACAATTGGGGCACCAGGTGGTGGAAAGGACAACGATTACAACTTTTCCCTTAAGATCGGACAACAGAAATTCTTCTCCCGATTCCTTTGTGAGAGAATATGGAAACTCTCTTCCTCCTGGGAGATATCCCGGCCCTTGCTCAAACGGAAACGTTGCAGTCACATTACTCCGTCTACCGAGAAAATTAAATTCCGAAGCGCTTGAATTTCCGCACAAAGTCACGGCTGCCACTATTAACGCAGTGAAATTTTTCGTATACTTCCTCGAGAGATTCGCTCCGAAAGATATCATGAAATATGTTCCACTATTACTGTTAATTTGCCTCGAGCTCGTATCCTGTGGCAGAAGAGGACCCCTAGAACCTTACGAAAAAGAAGACGTTCTCTATCCAAGGCAATATCCGAGCGCCGAAGAGCAACCATAAGCTCGCCGACTATACATTAATTGTTTTCACTAGTCACCTGAATCGTGCAATGCGCTTGCGTGTTGTCCAGGGAGCTATTTGAGAGAATTGGCTTTTGCTTTTCTATCCGGATGAATTCCGAGAGTTTTTAACTTGCGATGTAGGGCCGAGCGTTCCATGCCGACAAACCATGCCGTTTGGGAGATATTTCCGGAAAATCTGATAACCTGGGCTCGCAGATAATCGGATTCGAAGCATTCTTTGGCTTTTCGCAATGGCAAAGATACTAACTTTGCAACATTCAGGGAATCAAACTTATCGCCGGGACTGGAGATCAACTCCGGGGGAAGGGAATCCCGATCTATTTCATTCTTATGGGCGGAATTAATCAATGAACATTCCATCACATTTTTCAATTGGTGAATATTGCCCGGCCAATCGTAGGATTGCAGGATAGCCACTGCGTCCGGAGAGATCTTTTTTGGCTTCAGTCCAAAAAACGACCAGGAATTGGAGATATAATATTCCGCAAGCGGAATAATATCTTCGCGTCTGTCTTTCAATGGCGGAATGTGCAGATTTATGATGTTTAGACGAATGTATAACTCCTGACTGAATTTACCAGAAGCCAAAAATTCTTCCATATCATCATTGGAAGAGCACATAACCCGAAAATCCGAATACACCATCCTACTGCCGGCGGCGTATTTGCCTTCGTGGAGAAACTGAAGCAATTTTCGCTGACAATCTTTTGACAGTCTCGTAATTTCTTCCAAAAATAACGTTCCAGAGTTGGCTTTTTCAATGAATCCATAAAATTTTTCTCCGCCAAATAATTCTGCTTCGAAGTTTTCCTCGTTATCTGCGATGCAGTTCAGATAGACGAAGGGGCCGTCGCGACGCTGTGATTTTTTATGGATCAAGAACGCCACGGCGTCGGCTCCTATGCCGACTTGACTTTTAATGAACACCCGACCATTGGACGGAGCTATTTTTTCTACCGTGGATTTTATGGATAACGTGAAAATAGAGGACCCTACAGAAAAAACCTCCATGTCTAATTTATTGTTATTGCGTAAAGCGGCGTTCTCCTTTTGAAGCGAGCGCAACTCTAGAGCTTGTTTTGTGGTCAGCAGCAGTCTTTCGATGACAAAGGGCTTTTCTATGAAATCAGCGGCGCCATTTTGAATCACCTGAACTGCAACGTCTATTGTTCCATGTCCGGATATGATGATCACGGGAATTTCCGGATATGTTTTCCGAATTTTTCCGAGAATTTTAATTCCCGCGGACTCGTCGTCTCCCATCCATAAATCCAAAAACACAAGATCCAATGCGGATTTCTTCAGGACTGCAACCGCTTCCGCCTCGTTGGCGGCCAAGTGAGTCGCATAACCTTCATCCGCAAGAACGTCGGACATTAGCGACCGGACTTCCTCTTCGTCGTCTATGATCAATATATTTTCACTGCTCATTTTCACGCTCTACTAACAGCGGCAGAGAGATCGTCACCTGTGCGCCGCCAAGCGGACTGTCTCCAAAAGACAACTCACCCTGGTGATCTTGTACTATTTTCTTCACAATTGCCAGCCCCAACCCGGTCCCTTTGGGCATTAAACTAAAATACGGTATCGCCAGCGATCCTATCTGTTCCTGCGGCAATCCGGGTCCATTGTCCTCCACGAAAATCAACACTCTGTCTTTGTGAGCATTTATGGAAATCAAGATTTTCTTATCGTCCTTGCTCATGGAAGAAAGCGCGTTTAGCGCGTTCTGAAGTAGGTTTATAATCGATTGATGAATGAGTCGCTCGTCGGCCTTCACCGGATAATTATTTTCGTCATGCGTAAATCGAATCTCTACTTCAGAGCTTATGTTCTGCATGAGAAACACCGCCTGCTCGCAAATTTCACACAAATTGCATTTTTTAAACCTCGGCTCCGGCAGTCGCGCGAAAAAATTGAACTCATCTATTAGTCTTTTAATGTCTCCGACCTGTCGTATTATTATATCTATCAGATTGGAAAATGTATCGACGTCTTTTGAAATCTGCGCTAAGTATTTTCGTCTAAGACGCTCTGCCGACAACTGTATGGGCGTTAGAGGATTTTTGATTTCATGCGCTACCCGGCGAGCCGCCTCTGACCAGGCAGCTTTCCGCTGAGCCATCACCATACTTGTTAAATCGTCGAACGTTATGACGAACCTATAGTCGCTTCCGTGCTCAATGTTTTCAATTCTGACTAAAAACAGTAACGTTTCAGCGCCTCTCTTATATTGGATTTCTCGTTCAACGAAAGGGCTGCCAGCGCCTATGGAGGACAGCAGTTCGTAAATTTCTGGCATTATGTTTCTTATGTGCTCTCCGTAGGCTATTTTTTTGCCTAGCAATTTTTCAGACGCGTTATTCCATACGTATATGGCATTATTATCGACTCCTACGACGCCGGACGAAACGCCGGCCAACACGCTGCTGGAAAATTTCATTCGCTCATCGAGTTTTTTGTTAATGCCGATCATATCTTCTCGCTGACTGTGCACCTGCTCAATCATTTGATTAAATGTCCTGCTTAGTATTTTTATTTCTTCGTAGGAACCTTCCTCCTTGGCTCTAGCCATCAAATTTCCGTTGATAATGTCTTCTGAAACGTCAATTAAGTTACTAACCGGCTTGATAATCCCCCAGGAATATATGATGGCGACGGAAATCGAGGCCATAAGCAGCAAAACACCCACGATCAAAAACATGAAAATAAAGGCTATTTCCAAAGAACTGCGTTCTCTCAAAAGCTGATGGTACTCGTTGTAGGCGGTTTTTGTATTTTTAGCATGGGACAATATGTTGGAATCTATGCTTTTTTCGATAATAAGGTACAGACTGTCATTTTGATGTCTAAAACGGACTAACACTACGATATTAGTCGGGTTTTCTACGTCGTCATTCAGAATTATACCATTCTCGCCGAAGGATTCGATTCTCTGCATTTCTGCGTAGGAAACGTTAAGGAAATGCAGATTAATGCTATACTTCGAATGAAAAACAATGCTAAACGTCGAATCGGTCAGTATAGCTCCGTTCACTCCCTTCAGTCCGCACAAATCATCCAGAAGAAAATTTATATCTTTCTCGATGGGGATGTAACCATAGTCGTCCGGCACTCTCTCCAGATGATATTCCAAAGTTTTAGCGATGGCGATGCAGTCGCCCAGAGCGTTTCGTTTGTGCTCTGCCAAGTAGGATTCCGCCACATTAAGAGATTCCTGCAAAACAGTTCGGTTGCGTTCGTTAAACCAGGCTTCTATTCCATTGTGAAAAAAGATTGCCGAGAATATGCTCATCATTACCGAGGGCACAACGGCCAACAAAGAAAAGATGGATACCAGTCGCAGAGTAAGCCTTGATCCCTTGTGGTATCTGTCAGTCCAAAGCGCAACGATTTTGTTTCCGGCGAGAAAAATCAGTATCAGAATGAGCGCCACGTCGAAATATAATATCGCAATTACGGTCTTCGAGCTGTTCCCGTATAAGTCAACATTTGAAAACAACAAATATGTAAAAAAGCAAGAAATTACCGAAAATGAAAGAATTAGATAGACAAAAAAATTGCGAATATTTTGTCTTTTGAAAAAAATAAGCGTTGTTTCCAGCAATTATGGATTACCTTCTTTTTGTTTGATTTTTACCATTTTTTTACGGAGAGTGTTGCGATTTATGCCGAGTATTTGAGCGGCTTTTAACTGATTATCTCGAGATCGCTTCAAGGTTGCCTTGAACAGGCTTCTTTCCACTTCGTTTAGGACGCGATCGTATAGTCCAGGAGGAACGGTCTCCTCCCCGTGGAGAGTAAAATACTTCTCCAGCTGCTCTTCCAGCATTTTGGAAAAACCAACCCACAAATTTTCATCCGATTCAGTATTGCGCATTTTGTTGCTTCTTTCGTTCGCCAAGAATATCCCTAAAACGCTGTTCATAAAAGTCTTCTAGATAATTTTTTATGAAGCCAATGTTTTCCGCCCTATTTATTACCTCTCTAAAGGCGGACGAGCCGTTCATGCCCTTGCTATACCAGCCAAAATGCTTTCGAAATATGCGAATTCCATGCTGCTCGCCGTAAAAATCCAACGTACTTTGGAAGTGATTGAGAACTATGCGATGTTGATGGGTTGGACCTGGATCCGGAACGACGCGTCCACACTGCACGAGCTCCATAACTTGCTTCAGCAACCACGGTCTTCCCAGCGCCCCGCGCCCTATGGATATTCCAGCCGCTCCGGATTCTTTCAGAGCCAACAGAGCGTCATCTCCGGATTTGACGTCCCCGTTGCAAAGATATGGAATTTTAAGAATATTCTTCAATTCTTTTATGCGGGACCAATCGGCTTTTCCCCGGTACATCTGGCTGCGGCTTCGGCAGTGAATCGTGAGCATGCTAACGCCCGCTGTTTCTAATTTTCTCGCCAAACTTAGACAGTTGATGTGTTCAGAATCCCAGCCGAGGCGCATTTTTACAGTTACCGGAATTTTTACGGATTTCACGACTGATTCGGCAATTTGCAGTGCAAAGCCCTCATTTTTCAGGAGAGCGGCTCCGGAACCATTGGCTACGACTTTGCGAATCGGGCACCCGAAATTGATGTCTATCACATCTGCGCCCAAGCCCTCGTTAATAACTGCCGATTCCGCCATACGGTGCGGATCTGCTCCCATTATTTGTACTATTTTTAAGGAATTTTTGCCGTTACCGGCTAATCTTCTCAGCGTTTTTCCGCTATTTCTCACCAGGGCCTCGCTGGATATCATTTCTGTAACTACCGCGCTAGCCCCCAAAGAACAAACGGCTTCCCGAAATGGCGCATCCGTGACGCCGGCCATTGGAGATAAAAAAACAGGAGCTTGATTTTTAAAGAGATCTGAAAGCGTCATGGTACTTAAAATTCCACCCTTACGTCATAAATTGGATGAGCGAATAGGTTAACTGAAGGAGAAGAAGCAAACAACCATCCGGAAAATATTTTCCTATTATTTTTCGTGATTTCAATAAAAGCATAGATTTCTTTTGGATCTTCAGGACTGTTTTTGAAACATCTCTTGAGCGCCAATCCAACGCCTTTCAAAGTAATTCGCCCGTTCGTTTTTACTTCGTGTCGAAAGACCTTTCCGCTTATCTTGTCTAAAATCTGTATCTGGACTGCATATATCTCAATCGGCTTTGATTCCCAGCTAAAATCCTCATTCTTTGAACCGTCTATTTCTGCGACGTCATCAAGAAGCCATCTTATGGATCTCCGCTTTGCGCGAGAAGCGACTTTATCACTCTGCGCCGAAGCGCATTCGACCTCTGAAAGAAGACCGCCCATCAACAACAAGGCAATTAAAGAATTAACTTTTCTCTTCATTTAGAGAGATATCGCCGTCACTTTCGTCCAGTTCATCCAGATTTTCTCCTTCATCCTCGATCAAACCCTCGTCAATTTCATCGGCAGTGACTTCGTCTGCGCTGGTGTTTTTCTCCTGAGAAATTTTGGGCTTTCTTTTGGTTAGATACTCTGGGTCAAAAACAGAGCTGCACGCAGGACACAATATCGGCGATTTATTAAGATCATAAAAGCGAGCTGCGCAACTCAGACACACTCTCTTTATACCCCACTGATCCTTATTCATGACAATCTTTCTTCCTAATTCTGCAGTGCGAACGCTGGATATTATCCCCAAGGCTCTTCTAAAGTCAAACAAATATCGCTTTTGGGTTTTTCCCGCCATAGACTGATGACATAGCCGCCCAAACCAGAACCGACAGGCTTTGCCGCAACCGCGCCCGCCGACAAAATCATGTTAATGTGATACTCCAATGGCTCGTGGCAAAGGCCCCAGTTGCGAAACACTTCGCATCCTAGGTTTATTCCGTCCTTGAGTTTTTCAAAATCAGCGCTTTTTAGAGCGCTTTCGCATAGATCTGCGGAGAGATTCATTAGGTTATCCAATTCCAAAGCCCATGATTCATTTTCTAGAAAAATTTCCTGAACAGATTTCACGCAATGGGAAGTGATCGATTTCTCTCCGGAATAGCTGAGCGCCAGGTAAGGCCAAAATGCCGGTCTAAGGATGTCGACCACCTTATTGTTCTGAAAAATCAGCGGCTCATCCATGATGGAAACGGAAACGTCCAATCCGCTGCTACTTTGATGAAATTTATTTTCCAAATATCTGGCCAAATCGAACAGTTCGCCGTCATAACCGTAATATTTAAACATAGCTGCGATGTTGACGCAGATGGCAGCGGAGCTTCCGAGTCCCATTTTGGTAGGAATGCTATTGACCACGGTAATTTCGGAGCGAATGGCGTCCAGCGGTATCTTTGTGAACGCGGAAGCCAGTTCCACTAGAGAAATAATAATCTCTTTCAAATTTTCAGCGTCATATTTTATGGAAAAGCCCTTCGCTTCTTCCAGGAAAATGGAATTTTTATACCGTCGCAGCGGAAACGCGATAGCCTTGCCGCCTCTCACGACGGAATGCTCTCCGGATAGAATCCACTTCGCACAGCTGGAGAAACTTTTCATGCATTCATGTTATCCCAGAGAGGAGATTTTAGATTTTTTAAAAAATTGCGATGGGCCGCTAGCTCTTCGGAAGACGGCTTGAAAAATCGCTCCTCGCGTTGCTGCTTTCCAGGGCATGAAGCCACGACAGTCGGAGACTCTTCTACAGAAAAGGAAAAATCGCTCTGCCGCCCTCCAAGTAGGTTTATATAAACCTCCGTCAAAAGACGAGAATCCACAAGCGCGCCGTGGCTAAGGCGTGCAGATGCATCAATTCCAAATCTTTTGCATAACGCATCGAGGCTTGCCGGAGATCCGGGGAATTTTTTCCTGGCTATTTCTAGCGTGTCAACGACATTTTCGGGATTGAGTGGAGATCTTCCGGCTCTCTTTAGTTCGCTGTTCAAAAATCCCATATCAAACTTTGCATTGTGAATCACCAGCTTGGCGTCTCCAAGGAAATTTAGGAAATCGTCTACAATTTCGTGAAAAAGAGGTTTGTCGGCAAGAAAATCAGTAGTAATGCCACTAATGGCTACCGCGCCGGGAGACATCTCTCTTTCTGGATTTACATATGCTTGATAGACATTTCCTGTGGGAACGCGATTTATCAGCTCGACGCAGCCGATGTCCACAATTCTATCCCCATTTTCGTGGCTGAGACCTGTGGTTTCGGTGTCGAAAACAATTTCCCTAAAATTGTTAAAAGCACTCATAATTTGTAAACTTTTCTGTGTCAGGATGGTTTTTATAACATTTTTCCGGAGAAGTGTTAAGTGGCCATGTTAGCTAAGATATTGGTATTGGATAATGAAGAAGACACGCAGGATTTGCTCCTGCAAAGATTCCGCCAGCAGGTTGCCGACGGAACCTATGAGTTTTCATTTGCCAACAATGCTGAGGAAGCGCAGAAATTTCTACAAGGCAAATCATTTGATATCTTTGTCTCTGATATCAATGTTGCAGGCATAGACGGCATAAGCTTCATTAGTCAATTGAGGAAAAACTATCCTCTCATGCGCACGGTCGTCATATCTGCATACGGGGACATAAACACGCTGAGAGCCGCTATGCGCGGCGGAGCGCACGATTTTGTCGTTAAACCCATTGATTTTAAAGATCTAAGCGATACTTTAGAAAAAACTGCTCGCGTGGTGGCAAAATTGAAGCAGGTGGAGGCGACGACTCAAAAATTATCTGCAATTTCAGATGAGTTGGATGTTTCTGCCAAATTGCAAAAAAGCATTTTACCGGGAAATATGGTCAAAAAGGGCTGCATAGAGCTCTGGGCCGACACTATTCCAGCGGCAGAAGTTGGTGGAGATTTTTATGATTATTTCTGGTTGAGCGAGAATAAATTGGGAATAGTTATGGCCGACGTTTCGGGAAAAAATGTGTCGGCGGCGATGTTTGCCCTCATCGCGAAAACATTGATCAAGTCGTTTTCCAGAATTTATGCTTCTCCGGGAGAATGTTTTAGACACGTTAACTCAACCTTGTATGAGGAAAATGTCGCAACCATGTTTGTTACGGCTCTTTACGGCATAGTCGACATGGAAAAAAACGAGATGGTTTACACAAACGCCGGTCATTTGCCAATTGTTGTTGTTCATCCGGACTCTAAGCCGTTATTTTTAACCTGTGATCCCGGCATGGCATTGGGTATTTTGGAAAATATAGAATTCAAAAATAATGTGCATCATTTTACTCCGGGAGAAACCATACTACTGTACACAGACGGAGTTTCCGAGGCCGCCAACAGAGACGGTCAAGAGTATGATAACGAACGTATGTTGGAGGTGCTGAGAAAAAATTCGAAAAATTCGCCTCGTTTACTCACTCAGGCGCTAATAAAATCCATCAGGGAATTTGCCGACGGAGCGCTCCAATCTGATGACATAACGACGCTGTGCCTAAAATATAGATTAAGAGTTGCGCCACATGCCGATCAAAATTAAAAACAATATTGAGGAGATAGGCAAAGTGTGCGAAGAAGCTCGTATATTTTGCTCTAAAAACGACGTTCCTGATGCCAAATACCATGACGTTGCCATAATCTTGGACGAAGTTATCACAAACATCATCAGCTACGCATATCCGGACGGAAAAGAACATTTTTTTTCGCTGGATCTCCAAAAGGGCAGTGGTTTCATTCGCATAAAATTTACCGATGACGGCGTAGCCTTTGATCCTTTAACTTTAGACGCCCCAGATACAATTTCTTCGCTAAAAGAACGGAAAGTTGGCGGGCTTGGAGTGTACATAGTAAAACAGCTGGCTAAAAGTGTGAAATATTCCCGAGCAAACGGGCGGAATCAATTAGAAATAAAAATATCAACTTTATAATGGAGGGAAATGATGGAAATAAAAATAAAGACAGAAGGCGATATAACGGTCGTCACCCCAGTTGGAAGAGTGGACACGTCCACTGCAAAGGCTTTTGAAGACGCGCTTATGGACGCGTCCAGCAAAAGTTCCAAGATATCGGTCTGTTTTGAACAAATAGACTATATATCAAGCGCCGGTCTCAGAGTCGTACTCATGCTGGGGAAAAAGCTTGCTGCGGCAAAGGGCGCTCTTGTCCTATTCGGCATGCCGGAGAAGATACATACGGTTTTCAAAATAAGCGGCTTCGATAAGATATTGAAAATTTGTGCTTCTCTAGAAGAATCTAAACAATTTTTTAACTAGTTTTGTTGTTTAATACAGTAATGATTCAGCAAGGTTACTAGAAACTTAGCGCCGTGAGAATAACGGCCATGGATTTTAGGGAGATTCTCGGATATGTACGTTGTAGACAATATGCTTAACCTGTTTTCCCTGTCCATGGCCTTTACCTTGATAGGTCTGAACGTATATCTTACGACGAAAGTACTCAATATTACCGATTTAACCTGCGACGCAAGCGTTAGTCTTGGCGGCTGTGCCTATGGTGTGTTGGTTTTATCAGGAATAAATCCTCTAATTGCCTTTATTTTAGCCGCATGTTTGGGCATTTTGGCAGGTTTTATGACGTCGTCTTTTGTGTCTCACATAAATGTAGATCCAGTACTGTCCAGCATTATCACGTTAACGGCGTTGCAAACATTCATCATTAAATTATCTCATTTGGGAAAAATCGGTCTGGCAAAAAAGGAAGAATCTCCGCTTTCAGTACTTTCCGCGTTGGATAACAGTCTGCTTGTCGGTGTGATTGTTGTTTTCATATGCTTTATTTTCTACAAAATGCTGCGCTCGGAATATGGATTGGCGATGAGAGTCTATGGCGGCGGTCGTATTATCTCCGAATCTTTGGGTATTAATAGCAATCAGATGCTTTGGATAGGCCTAGGAGCTGGTAACGCTCTATCTGCCGTTGCCGGAGCCTTGATGGTGCAAATATCCGGAAGTTTTTGTGCCACCATAGGAAACGGATCGCTGGTTTTTGGTCTTGCCGCCGTAATTATAGGAGAAAAAATACTGGCGCCCGTGAGCATTCGCGGCGCCATTGTCGGCTGCTTCTTAGGCTCTCTCGCGTACAAAGTGATGCTGGAGCTGGCTACTTTTGGAGGAACAGAAACTTTCGGATCAGAATACAATAACATAACAACTGCGGTCGTGCTTATCTTCCTAATGGCGCTTATTCAGGATAGCAAGAGAAAGACTACGTTGGAGAACATTTGAGCGGAGACACCTCATGATTCGAGTCGAAGACATATTCGTCGTATTCAATACCGGAACGGCGCTAGAAAGAATCGCTCTGCGCGGCATAAACTTTAGAGCTCAGGATGGAGAAGTGGTTTCCATTATCGGGAACAACGGCAGCGGCAGAAGCACTCTGTTGAGATTTTTTGCGGGACACATACTTTCCAGTTTTGGTAGGTTATGGTTGGATAAAGTGGACATAACTTCCCAGAGTCTTTCGGACAGATCAGCTATATTCTCATCGGTTTTTTATGATCAGGACGTTGGGACGGCCAGAAACTTGACAGTGTTGGAGAATCTCGCGGTGGCAAGCATGCACCATCGACCACGCAGCATAATTCAGCCTGCGATAACAAAGGAAATGAAAGAAACCTTCTTTGAGCAGTTGAGAGATCTCGATTTCATGGGCATGGAAAATTTGTTGGATGAAAAAGTCAGCAAGGTTTCCAAACCGCATCGACAGATTCTAGCGCTACTGATAGCGGTGATAAAGGGAGCAAGAATATTGTTGATAGACGAGCACTCCACCGGACTGGACAAGGAATCCTCCGCCGCGCTATTAGAGGCGACCGAAAAAATTATTCGATCGAAAAATATAACCACCATTATGGCTGTCAGCGATCCGAAATTTGCGCTTGAAGTGGCCGACAGGACCCTGGTGCTCAGCCATGGACAGGTGGTTTCCGACCTAAGCGGAGAAGAAAAGAAAAAAGCGAAAGTGGAGGATCTTTTCGCTTCCTTCAACATCATTCCTCCAATGAAAGAACCCAAAGCACGTTAGGGGCGTCACCTCGCTAACAGAACATAATTTTCGTTTTTATTGAAATTGTGCTAATAAATGCCGGGGAGAGAGTTTTCTTTTCTGTTCTATGAGGTTGTGATGTTCCAAAGTCTCGCCAATGCCGCTCGTTTCTTGTCAATTTATCAGGTTGCGAACGCCAATAGCGGGCATTTGGGCATGCCTTTGGGAATGGCCGATTGCCTAACGGCTCTGTTCAAGAATTTTCTGGTATTCGATCCGGAAAATCCTAGGTGGCCCAATAGGGATAGATTTGTCCTTTCGGGCGGACATGGTTCGTCTTTGCTCTACTCGCTGCTTTACCTGGTCGGCTACAAAAATATGTCTCTGGACCACCTGAAAAATTTCCGAAAACTTGGTTCCAGGGCCACCGGTCATCCGGAATATGATCCAGATTGTGGCGTTGAAATAACCACCGGACCATTGGGACAAGGATTTGCCAATGCCGTCGGTATGGCCATTGAGGAAAGAGTTCTAAACGCCAGATGTGGAGACAAATGCATAAACCATTACGTCTACGTAGCCGTTGGCGACGGCGACTTGATGGAGGGAATCTCCCATGAAGCTAGCGCCATAGCCGGACATTTGTCTCTGGGGCGTTTGATAGCGCTGTTCGACGACAATAACATTACCATCGACGGGACGTTGGACGCTTCAACGAGCGAAGATACCCTGAAGCGCTATGAATCTTACGGTTGGCACATTTTAAGCGCCGACGGGCACTGTGAGAAATCGATGATTAACGCCATAAATGAAGCAAAAATGGATTCTCGCCCATCCCTTATCGCTTGTAAAACGAAAATTGGACTTGGAACGTCGCGGGAAGGTACCCCAAAAGCCCACAGCGGAGCCCTGTCTCCTCAGGAGATTGACGAGGCGAAGAAGTTTTTTAACTGGCCCTATGGCCCGTTCGAAATTCCCGAATATGTGGAAAAAACGTGGAAAGTCATCGGCAAACGTCACCGTGATAGCTGTAGAAGCTGGTTTGATAGCCAACTGAAAAATTTTGGCCCGCTGGAATTTCAATTCACATCGGAAATAAGAAAGGTTTTTAGGGATCTGAAGAAGCAGTACTTCATATCCAGGCCATTTGCAGCGACTCGCACAAGCTCACAGGAGATTGTCGGAAAAATCATGGAGGTCTCCCGTCTGTTCGTTTCCGGAAGCGCTGATCTGGGCAAATCCACCGGCTGTTTGGCCAAAAACATGAAACCACTAGTCAAGGACGATTTTTCTGGGAATTATCTGCATTATGGCGTTCGGGAGCACGCCATGGGAGCCATCATAAACGGCGTTACCGCCGGAAAAAAAGTCAGAAGCTTTGGGGGGACTCTTCTGGCGTTCAGCGACTATATGAGGCCGGCAATACGCGCGAGCGCTCTTATGAACATTCCATCGATATTTGTCTTCAGCCACGATTCCATCGGAGTTGGAGAAGACGGACCAACGCACCAGCCGGTGGAGCACCTGGCCTCGCTGCGCGCCATTCCAAATTTGAACGTGTTTCGTCCCGCAGACGCTCTGGAAACGTTGGAATGCTGGGAGTGCGCCCTCAAAAGCGAAAGGCCGTCGGCCCTTGTGTTTAGTAGGCAGGATCTGCTGAGCGTTCGCTTTTCCGGAAGAACGAATATCTGCGAAAACGGCGGCTATTTGCTCTACGAAGACAGCTACGAAAACGATCGAACTGTTACACTAATAGCGACCGGATCCGAGGTGGGCATCGCGCTGGAAGCGAAGAAGCTGCTGAATTCCCGTGATATTTCCGCAAATGTCGTCAGCATTCCTTGCTGGAATTTATTTGATGAACAGCCGGAGAGCTATAAAAAATATATTCTGGGCGATAATTTGCGGGTTGGCATTGAGGCGTCCAACGGATTTGGCTGGGAAAAATATCTGGGCCCAGACGGGCTGTTTTTCGGGATCAATGATTTTGGCAAATCTGGCTCTTGCACAGCGCTTTATAAGTATTTTGAACTTACTGCGCAGGAGATATGCAACCGAATTCTCGTAAAAATAATCTAGTTGGGGAGAATGTCACATGAACGTCGCCATTAACGGGTTCGGTAGAATAGGTCGCCTGGTACTGCGGGCTTTTCTTGAATCCCGAGAAAAATACGATTTCAGGATCGTCGCCGTAAACGATCTGTCGGATATGGAGGCCTCTATGCATTTGTTACAGTACGATTCTGTTCACGGAGAACTAGCTCTTGACGTTAAGAAAATATCCGCGACTGAGTTTGCGGTTGGCAATGAAAGGTTTCATTATTCTTCCGAAAAATTTCCCGAAACGTTGCCTTGGCGACAACTGAAGGTGAACCTTGTCCTGGAGTGCACCGGCATTTTCAGAACCAAAGAATCATGCCGCAAGCATCTGACGGCCGGAGCGTCCAGGGTATTAATTTCCGCTCCATCAGAAGATGCAGATAAAACTGTGGTCTTCGGAGTCAACGAGGATGCAATAGGCGCCGCCGACACGATTATTTCCAACGCTTCCTGCACGACAAATTGTCTGGGCCCGATAGTAAAAGCGATTCACGAAAAAATCGAAATAGTCAACGGATTCATGATGACGGTTCACTCCTACACCGGCGATCAACGGCTGGTCGATACGACGCACAAGGATCTCAGACGCTCCAGAGCCGCGCCGGCGAACATGATTCCGACGTCGACCGGGGCTACCGACGCCATCGAGAAAATTTTCCCTGAACTTAGGGGCAAGCTGTCCGGTCTTTCGGTAAGAGTTCCGACCTCCAACGTATCCATGCTGGATTTCACATTTACAACGAAAGGGAAAACTTCCGCGGAGGAAATTAACGGAATCATCGCGGAGAATGCCGCCGGAAGGCTGAAAAATATTCTGGGATACACGCAGAAGCCTCTTGTCTCATCGGATTTTAATCATTCTCCTCTGAGCGCCACGGTTGACCTCCCGCTAACGAAGGTGATTGACGGAACGATGGTTCATTTGGTTGCCTGGTATGACAACGAATGGGGATTTTCTCACCGCATGCTAGACGTGGCTGAAGCGTTGAAAAATCTCCCGCAAAGCAGATCGACGCCATGAAGATCTTGACCCGCAAAAGCGGAGGGTTTTCTCTGATAGAAGTTGCCATAGCCGTCGTTGTGATTGGTCTTGTGGCCAGCTTTGCCCTGAAGGGAAAAGAGCTGATAAATACGGTGAAATTGCGTTCGGTTGCCGAACAGGTGAGCGCCATCAAATTGGCTACCCAAACGTTTGTGGATAAATATGGGGCTCTTCCCGGCGATTTTAGTCAAGCGCGAGAGATGATTCATGATTCTCTCGCCAACGGAACCGGAAAAGGGTCCATATCGTCGGTCGATGATGCAAAAAGATTCTGGCAACACCTTGTGGCCTCGGAACTACTGAACATGGAACTGGTGAACGGCCATCCCATCAGCAAGATTGGCGGCTACTACACGGTGTCTTCCAATATCGCCGGTCACCCGGGCACGTGGATTATCCTCTGCAGAAACACAAGAGATAACCAAAGCTTCGAGGGCATTTTGTCGCCGGCCGACGCCTATTTCATAGATAAAAATAACGATACCGGCAATCCTACAACCGGTGAAATTCAGACAATTAAAGGAATATCCGCGTCGGGGGAGTGTTTTATTGGATCCCAATATAATCTCAAAAATAAAAACAAAGATTGCGTTATCATATTCAAAATTTGGTAAGCGTAAGGGATCTCTGCTGCTGGAGTTGGCCATTGCCGTATCAATCATCGGATTGATTTCCGGATTTTTCATTAAAAAAACCATCTCCGCAAACCGGGCTATGCGACTCCAAATTACAAAAAATAATATAGAAACCGTAACGATGGCGCTTGCCTCCTATGTCGCCAACGAGCGTCGTCTTCCCAGGCCGGCCGCAGATAAGAACGGAGACGAGAATAACGCTTCGGAACAGGATTTATCAAATTTCGTGGGACACGTTCCCTTCAATACATTGGCGATACCCGCGAAAACGGCGCTGGATGGAGAGGCAAAGCCGCTGATTTACATAGTCGAGCCGAATTTGACTTCCAATTTCGATGCCATATATGAAGGGAATCTCTTCTCAAGTTCATATTTTTGCTATCCCATCGCGGATCCGAAGATTTCCGTCAGCAGGCTGACCAATTTGCCGGATATAATAGCCTTCGCAATTGATACCGCAGATAATTTTCCAAATATTTCGGATAAAATCACCATCACAGCCTCGAAAAATACCGTCTGGGTATCTCGGGACATGATTCTGATGAAATATCTCAAAAATCCGCCCTGCAGAGCGCAAATGCCACCGAAAAGTGATGATTTAGGCTTTTAGTTTGCGACCATTCAAGTCTGAAGATACCGTCTTTGATGTCAACTACCGAAAGCTAAATTTTCATCGAAGGGAGCTTCGTTTTTTGAGACATTGTATAAGTTCAGATAGAAGTGAGACTATTTTAGAAAAAAGTCAGAGTTGGTTGGTTGAATAATTTTTGTTGGTAAACTCGGAGAGTTTTCCACAAAATTATTCAACTTATCTCTGGCGAAAGGTCGCGAAAGCCTCGAGGATTGCGTTTGTATTAAGCTTCTACTAATGTCCGTCCTTTAGCTGCCACAATATACTAGCGCCGCTTAGTATTTACTGTGGCCATAATGGCAAATTCCAATGTTAAAAACATTTGCGTTGTGTTCCTAATCTCATTTTTCATCCAATCCCAGAGGAGACATCTAACTTAGTAGTTGAAGGAGATTGGACTGCATAGTTTCCAAAAGGTTTCCATGTTGGAAATGGAAAAGAAGAAGTAGGGAAAGATCTTCCATTTTGACACATCTTGAGGTTGTTTTTGAGCGCCTTCTAAACCTGCCGATATAGTGTCTGGTATTGCTGTTATCTTGCTCTAGCGGATAAGTCAAATCTTTTCCCGTGCGCAATTGAGCCTCGGGAATCAA
>JAITRM010000008.1 GCA_031288395.1 Holosporaceae bacterium
CGCCATCGATGAATTCTTCGGAAAAGGAGAGCCATGAGAGTGTTGCGGTGGATAGGTTGCGCCATATGTCTGGCGATGGCCATTGCCGGAATCGGAGTGGCGACTTTATTTCTGGCGCTGTATCTACTATCCTCCGAATTGCCGGATCATAATTCCCTGAGGAAATATTCGCCGGACGTTGCGAGTCGAGTATTTCTCCAGGATGGCAGCAAACTGTGCGAATATGCCAATGAAAAAAGATATTTCATTCCGGTCGATTGCATTCCCCAAAAGCTAATAAACGCCTTTGTATCCGCTGAGGACAAGCATTTTTTTGAACACAGCGGCCTGGATTTTCTCGGAATCCTGCGATCCATCATTAAAAACCTGGAAAATATCGGCACCGGAAAACGTCCGCAGGGGGCTTCCACCATCACTCAGCAGGTTGCTCGCCTATTCCTCATAAAAAATAATGAAATTTCCTACCTTAGAAAGATAAAAGAGGCTATTTTATCATTTAGAATCGAGTCTGTACTGTCTAAGCCGCAAATTTTGGAACTTTATCTAAATCAAATTTACCTGGGCATGGGATCCTATGGAGTCGCTGCAGCGGCGAAGATATACTTTGATAAAACTGTGGACGAGCTTACGCTTTCCGAGTGCTCCTATCTGGCGTCTTTGGCCAAAGGGGCAAACAACTATCATCCGTGGCGCCACCGAAAAGCAGCCATTGCGCGCAGAAATTGGGCCATTCAACGGCAGCGGGAAGATGGTTTCATAACTCCGGAAGAAGCAGATCAAGCCCTGGAAGAAGAATTTAAGATCGTTCAACAGGCGCCTTCCGAGGAAACCGCCGAATATTTTTCAGAAGAGGTTCGCAAATACCTAATTGAGAAGTTTTCCTTCGAAAGCTTAAACAAAGAAGGACTCATTGTCCGTGGAACGTTGGACGCCAGGCTACAGGAATGCGCATATGAGGTTCTAAGGTCCGGACTCGAAAAGGTAGATCGTGATTTTGGCTGGCACGGAGCAATTGGCAGCATAAACGTGGACAAATCATCGCAGGAAATCATCGAAGAACTGCGCAAAATCGCCCCTCCCAGCGGCGCTGAAAAATTTTTACGAGCGGCGGTTATTTCCATCAAGAATAAAAACGCCACCATCCTAACGGAAAGCGAAGAATTGGGAAAAATTTCAGAAGCCGACCTCCGGTGGGCGCAAAAAATAAAAACCGGCGACGTTGTTTTAGTGGCTAGGTTGAAAGATGGGAGCGGAGATTTTTCCCTGAAGCAGATTCCCCTACCGCAGGGAGCGATCATTGTAATGGAAACCAACACCGGCCGCATCTTGGCAATGCAGGGAGGCTACTCCTTTAAGCAGAGCGAATTCAACCGCGTCACCCAGGCAATGCGACAAATTGGCTCCACTTTTAAACCGTTCGTCTATTTGGCCGGATTAGAAAACGGATTTGCTTCCAACACCATCATCGACGCCAGTCCAGTGGAGGTAGATCTTGGCGGTAAGCTTGGCGTTTGGAAGCCAAGGAATTATCACGGTCGCGTTCTGGATAAAATTACATTTCGTCGGGCCATCGAGAGATCAGTCAATACAGCGACCATAAGAATTGCTCAGGAAGTTGGACTCGATAAAATCGCCAGAATAGCTGAAAAATTCGGCATTTTCGACGATATGCCGGAGTTAATCTCCTACGCTTTAGGGGCCGGAGAGACAACGCTGCTGCGCCTGACCACCGCCTACGCCATACTGGCCAACGGCGGCAAACGTATTTCTCCCACCATGGTGGACTACATTCAAGATAAGCGTGGAAACACAATATTTAGAGCGGATGAACGTCCATTCGACGGCAGCGTGGGGTTTGGCGATGAATTGCCGCCAAGATTAAACGATAACCGTCAGCAGATTCTCAGCGAGCAGAGCGTTTACCAGCTCACATCTTTGTTGGAGGGCGTCATGCGGAGAGGCTCCGGAGCTAGCGCGAGCTTTCTGAGCTTCCCTGTTGCGGGAAAAACCGGAACCAGCAACGAAAGCAGAGACGTCTGGTTCATAGGGTACACCCCGGACATGGCGGTGGGCGTGTTCGTGGGCTTCGACGATCATTCGAAATCTCTCGGTAAAGAAGCAAACGGAGCGAACACAGCTCTGCCGATTTTTATAAATTTCATGGTGAAAGCTCAAAAATACCTCTCTCCCAAACCATTTAAAGTCCCGCGTGGCATAAAACTTCGCAAAATCGACGCCGATACAGGCGGAGCCCCCTCCTCATCCAAAAATAACAGAATCATCATGGAAGCGTTTAAGGAAGACGAGGATCTTGAACCACGGGATATCATCCGGGAAAAACGCAGCATTTCTAATCTATTGGAGGAAGAGAATTCCGAACCCCAAAGCCGCATAAAACCGATCCAGGGCATTTATTAGGAATTGCTTGCGCTGCGGAGATCTCCCGGGCGCAATTGAATCATTGTCTGTAAGAATATATACTCGCCCGCGATTATTTGGACGGTTAGGAGTTATGTCGCAAAAATTAGGATTCAAATCGGTATTTGCAATAGTTTTTGGAGGACAGGTGGGCTCCGGCATATTCATGCTGCCGGCGATTCTTGCCCCCTACGGAGTTTGGGCTGTGTTTGGCTGGTGTCTGGCCGGTTTAGGAGCCATATTATTAGCCATCGTATTTGGCGAGCTGTGCTCGAGATTTCCCAACACCGGCGGACCTCATGCCTACGTAATGAAAGCCTTCGGACGCATCCCCGGCTTTTTCGTTGGCTGGTGCTACTGGCTTGTCTCTTGGATTAGCACATCCGTCGTCATCGTGGCCAGCATAGCGTATCTAAATCCATTTGTGGGAGACGTCTCTTCCTTCGATAGCTTCCTTCTGGAAGTCACTCTACTTATCATTGTTACCGCCATAAACTGCAAAAGCGTAGGATTTGCCGGAAAAGCAGAATTTTTGCTGATGATATTGAAATTTTCGCCATTTATTATCGTGCCGATTTTGATAATTTCGGATTTTAACCCCGCAAATATAACAGTATCTGCGGATTTTGCGCGCCTTTCTCCCTTTGAATTGCTGAGCGCCGTAACGATCCAGTGTCTGTGGGGTTTTATTGGACTGGAATGCGCCACTACGCCGGCCGGCTCTGTGCAAAATCCTTCGAAAACGATTCCCCAAGCTATTATTTTTGGCACCTGCGCGGTGGCGCTGGTGTATTTCGTCAATAGCACTGCAATTATGGGGGTTGTGCCGGGAAACGTGCTGGCGGCAAGTAAAGCTCCCTTCGCCGATGCGGTAAATGTCGTGGCGGGAAAAAACATCTCGCTCCTTTTGTCGCTAGCTGCCTCGATTGTCTGCGCCGGAACAGTGAATGCCTGGATGTTGACGTCCGCGCAAGCGTCGCTTGGATTGGCGCAGGATGGTTTGCTGCCCCCTTTCTTTGGGAAACGTAATTCCGAAGGCTCTCCCTATGTGGGGGTATTGATATGCTGCCTAGGCACCATTGTAATTTTGGCCCTCACAAAAAATAAAAACATTTCCGAGCAGGTCACCTGTATCGTTAATTTCTCGGTTACGGCATTTTTGATGGTTTACGCAATTTGCTGCGCCGCTTTCCTTAAAATCACACTGCAGGAGCGAAAAATCGGCAAGCTAATAATTGGACTCTTCGCTCTGGCTTTTTGTTTATTGCTCATGGCAGATGCTTCCTGGCAATCCATTTTGATTTCAGCTTTGTTTTTCGCCAGCGGAATCTTTGTGTTTCCGTTTTTGAAGATCGGCAAATTATCTGAGCTTTCAAAAAAAACGCAACCATCGAAAAAAAATGCGCGATATTAACAATTTAGTAATGTAATCAGTGTTTACTGTTGGAGTCATGCGGGTTATTGTTTTCGGAGGAAAAGATGTTGGTCAGTCTATTAAAGTCTTTGAGGAAGCGGAAAAGAGGTGCGACAGCCATTGAGTACGCTCTCATTGCGAGTTTGATTGCCGTTGTTGCCATTGCTGGCATGAAAACCATCGGCAATAAAATTAGCGGTCAGCTAAATAACATAGCTAATAACCTCGGTTAATTATGGCAATGGCAAACGAACCCGCTTCGTGTCTACGGAGCGACGAACAGTGACGCTTTTTCGATTCCGCCGCTATGCGCTGCCGGTTTTACAGGAGCAGCGATTAGTTTTCTTTTTCTTCCGTATTTGCTGGTCCACTTTCTGCAGCGCCACGTCGAAACTTGCGTAGGGGCTATCCGCATCGCTTCCGGAATGATGAGCTTCGCCGGAAGACGTCTTTATGGAAATATCGCAGTGGAACAAATACCCCTCCTTCTTCATCACAATGCTCGCTTCTATGAAGGCGGTTCCGTATTTGGCAGCAAGCGACGAGCAGGCCTTTTCTGCATAACTGGTCAGAGCATCGCCAATATCCACATGACGACCGGAAAAAGAAAATTTCATGCCACACCCCAACGTCAACAACTATGAAACCAGTATATAAACGCAAATCTGGAAAGACAACACAGTTTATGCGCGAAATGGCCCCATGAGCACGGCTGATTAGCG
>JAITRM010000013.1 GCA_031288395.1 Holosporaceae bacterium
AGAGGCATTAAGCTCCACTTTTTGCCGCCATATAGTCCAAATTTAAACCCCATCGAGCGATTATGGAAAGTAATGAACGAACACGCCAGAAATAACAGATTTTTCGGCAGCGCCAAGGACTTTCGCGAAAGCATTTTTGGATTTTTTGCTGAAACTTGGCCGCTTATACGCCCTTATATGAGCACCCGCATCAATGATTCTTTCCATATTGTCAAAAAATCCTCTTTCTCATCTTGATTTGGTATACATTGTGTATATATACAGTTGTTAAGATTTTGTATATCATGGCGGCGCAGAAGCGTTCGTAGCTCAGTTGGATAGAGCGTCTCCCTCCGGAGGAGAAGGTCGGAGGTTCGAGTCCTCTCGAACGCACCACAGAGATCCGATTCCGAGATATGCCCTAAAATAGCTCCTACCGGCGAGCATCTAGTACCTTTTGTGGGTAAGCAGAGAAAGTATTTTCCCTATGGTTTCCTTTAGGTTTTTCCGATGGATCACCATATCCACCATGCCATGGCTTAGTAGATATTCAGATTTCTGAAAACCGTCCGGTAATTTTTCTCGAATTGTGCCCTCTATGACCCTGGGCCCCGTGAAGGCGACCAGGGCGCCCGGTTCCGCAATGTGAATATCCCCCAGCATGGCGAAGGAAGCCGATACCCCGCCGGTCGTCGGATTTGTGAAGAGAGTTATGTAGGGCAATTCCGCCTCTTTGATTTCGTTAACCGCGGAGACTGTTCGAGGCATTTGCATCAGCGAAAAAATTCCTTCCTGCATTCTGGCTCCTCCGGAACACGGGATCGCCAAAAATGAATGACCCTTGGCAACGGAGAACTCAGCACCGGCAATAAATCCTTCGCCCACTGCGGATCCCATGGATCCACCCATAAAATCAAAATCAAAAATTACTGCCACTGTTTTGTTGCCACCGATGCGCCCATAGCCCACCACGACGGCATCTTCTTCTCCGCTGGAATCCCTCGCCGCCTTTAGACGATCCGAATATTTTTTGCTATCTCTGAACTTCAGCGGATCCCGAAGCTTGGATTTGTACTTTATTCTTGTAAACTCACCGCCGTCGAAAAGGCATCTAATCCTGTCATCACATCCCAACTCCAGGTGATTATCGCAGTGTGGGCACACCCGAAGGTTAGCGCTCAGTTCTTTGTGGAAGATCATCTGTTCGCAGCCCGGGCATTTTTCCCACAAATTTTCCGGAACTTCGCTACTGCCAACCAGTGCTCGAATTTTAGGCCTTACAAAATTGGTTAACCAATTCATAACGACCGCTTGCCTTCGTAGTAAATGCGCCCGTTAACGAGATCCTTAAGCTGCTTTCCCGGCCTGAAAAACGGCATTTTTTTTGCTTTTACGATCACTTTTTCTCCGGTTTTGGGATTGCGTCCTTCAGTTTTTTCTCTATTGCGAATGGAAAAAGCTCCGAATCCTCGCAATTCAACCCGACCGCCATCTTTTAGAGCGTCAACAATGGAATCGATCACTATTGAGACAACTTTATCCACGTTGCGAATGCTCATGTACGGATAAACCGTGGAAATCCTGTTTATCAGATCCGATTTCGTCATAACTCCCCCCTGAAAAGACATGCAAGGGTGCCAAAATATCACCCAAACGTCAACCGGTCAGATACCCGACTGTGCTAAGGTTCTTCCGCTGGTTTTTCTCGCTTGAACCTTGCAAAAATTAGATAAATTATGGGCACTATGAAAAGTGTAAATAGCGTGCCGAAGGACATTCCTCCCACAATTGCCCAGCCGATTTGCCTTCTTGAGCCTGCTCCTGCTCCGCTTGCCAACGCCAGTGGAATTGTGCCAATAACCATGGCGAACGTCGTCATAAGAATCGGACGCAATCGCAAATAGGCCGCCTGTTTTATGGATTCCAGCAACGGAGCGCCGCCCTCCCTCATGCTGTTGGCAAAATCGACGATGAGAATGCCGTGCTTTGTGATCAATCCTATTAGAGTTATTAGGCCAACTTTGGAGTATATGTTCAGGCTTCCCTCCGGCACTGCATAGAGAGTGAGCAGCGCTCCGGTTATGGAAAACGGCACGCTGAGCATGATGATGAAGGGGTCGACAAAACTTTCGAACTGCGCCGCAAGAATGAGAAACACAAAGATCAAGGCCAATGCGAAGACTAGAACAATCTGCTTGCTCTCCTCCAGGTACGATTTGGTCGCTCCGGAAAAGGTCAGCTGAATAGTGTCCGGAAGGAACTTGTTTTTCAGTTCGAGCAAGTCTTTCACCACAGTTCCGAGACTATAACCTTTGGCGATGTTTCCAAATCCAATCGCCGACAACATTTGATTGTAGTGGTTCAATCCCATGGGCGATTGGCGCTCTCGCACTGTTATCAGATCGCTGACCGGAACCATCTTTGGTTCATTATTTTTGGTGATCAGCCTAGATCGCACCAGCATTCGGGACAAATCTTCCGGCGTTCTGCGCAATTGACTTTCCAGCTGTATGAATAATTCATCCCTCTTGGCTTCGCGCTGAACGTTGGCGGCCTTCTGTCCTCTGACAAAGCATTCAATTGTGGTTACAATGTCCTTTACTGATATGCCAAGGGACGCCGCCTTATCTCTGTTTACGTCAATGACATACTCCTGTTGAGGCGGCAAAAGAGATGACTGCAGCGGAGCTTGCAGTCCTGGATAATGACTCTGCAAGGACCAAAGGAATCTATGCCCATATTTCTCCAAATAATCGAAACTTTGGTTAGTTTGCAACACGAAATCCACGGTATCTCGGTCCGCTCCGCCATAACCGGCGCTTACGGAACACGGGACCAAGGTTACTTTTTTAAGCAATGGCCGCAAGTGCTCTTCAACTTCTTTAGATGACATGTCACGATCTTTCCAATCGACCAGCTGCACCCATCCTTCGATCTT
Source organism: Holosporaceae bacterium (assembly GCA_031288395.1). Lineage (GTDB taxonomy): Bacteria > Pseudomonadota > Alphaproteobacteria > UBA3830 > UBA3830 > JAIRZM01. Next base: position 2,918 of record JAITRM010000013.1, read on the forward strand.
GTTGGTATCGGCGTCAAGCCATCTGTTTTTTAAAAACGGAGCTTTGGTCAGAATTTGATCGACTTTTTTAGCCGCCTCCTCCATGAAAGTGTAGCTGGCTCCGATTGGCCCGTTGCCATGAATGGTGACGTAGCCTTGATCTTCCGTCGGCTTACTTTCAGATGGTAGAATATTTCCAATTAATACTCCAACTGCCGCGATCAGAGCTCCGACGGAAAGAACTATGTATTTCCTATTTAGAGCGACGTTTAGCGCCTGCAAATATTTGGACTCCAACGCAATCAAAATCTGCTCCTGACGATCTGACGCTTTTTTCCACAGACCGGCGGCCTTTTTCTTGCGCTCCGTACTCAACAGCTTCGAACACATCATGGGAGACAGCGTGACCGCGACAAACCCGGAAATCAAAACCGCTCCCGAAAGAGTAAGAGCAAATTCGCGGAAGTACCTCCCAATTTTTCCTGGAGTAAGAGCAATCGGGATGTAGGCCGTAGCCAATGTCAAAGTCATGGCGATGATGGAGAAAAATATCTCCTGCGAACCAACAATTGCCGCCCTGAATTTGGAAAGGCCCTTTTCCATGTGTCTGTGAACGTTTTCAAGCACCACTATGGCGTCGTCCACCACCAGGCCCACCGCCAGCACCATGGCCAACAGCGTAAAGGTATTTATGGAAAAATCGAAAGCGTAGAGCAACGCAAAAGCGCCCAACAGCGAAACCGGGATTGTTACAATGGGAATCAAAGTCGCTCTGAAAGACCACAAAAATAAGAACACAACTAGCACCACGAGGAACGTGGCCTCAAAAATTGCCCGATAGACGTTGGACATGGAAGCTTGTATATCCTCGGCTTCGTCCCTGGCGATAACCACCTTTACGCCGGTTGGCAGTATTTCTTTTATTTCCGGCATGGCTTTTCCAACGGCAACGCTCAAATCCAGCGGATTCGCAGTGGATTGCTTGGTAATTGAAAGCGTTACGCACTCTCGGCCGTTAAACCATGCGCCAGCGCGAACGTCGTCGGACACAAGCTTCGATTTTCCGACGTTCTTGATTTTGATTATCTTGTCCTTGCCGTTGGACGGCAGAACCAATTCATCGAATTCTTGGGGTTTGGAAAGCTCTCCGTTTGCCACTAGCATGTATTCGCGATCCTTGCTTACCAAACGTCCGCACGGCCTCTGAATATGTTGGCTCGGAATGGCTTCAACAATGTCGGCGGGAGTGTATCCATAGGCGGCAAGTCGCTGCGGGTCGACAAATATGCGCATGCTCTTCACATTTCCGCCGGACAGGACCACTCGACCAACGCCGGGTAAAGTTTCAAATCTTGATTTTACATACTTCTCTATGTAATCCCGCAGATCGTCTATGGAATGGCGATCGCTGGTGAATCCAATGGCTATTCCGGCATGAGCGTCGGCATCGTCCTTCCGAATCATCGGCTCTGGAATCCCATAGGGAAGTTGATTTCTTACGGATGAAAGCCTATCTCTCACATCTGCTGCCGCTCCGTCCGGTGTTCTGTCGGGGGAAAATTCAATGGTTATTTCACTTTTTTCATTTTTGCTCTCGGATCTTATCAATTCCACTCCCGGAATCGTGGCAAATTGACCTTCCAGTATTTTTGTGATCTGGGTCTCCACAACCTTAGGGCTGGCTCCGTGAAATTCCGTCTCGATAGAAATCTGAGACCTTTCCACCTTGGGATCTTTGCGAACCGGAAGTCTTGACTGAGCGACAATGCCGAGGACTACGATAACCAGCGTCAAAACAGTGGCGAAAACCGGCCTTCTAATGCAAACTTCGGTTATTTCCATTGATTGCTAGATTTCTCCCTTGGTTGTGGACTCGGCCTTCTTTTTCTTTTTGTATATTTCGTTCATGGCCTTGGTGATTTCGGAAAAAGACTGAGCGTCCTGGATGGAGACCTCGCGACCATCAAGAACATTGCCCTGGCCACTGGTTATTACAATGTCTCCCTCGTTGAGACCTGTGATAATTTCCACATTTCCGTCCAAACGCATGCCGGGAGTCACAAGTGTTCTAACGGCAATGCCTTCTGACACACGGTAGACCATGTCTTCTTCTCCGACCTTCTCCATGGCGCTTTCGGGGATCAAAATTCCCTTCTGCTCCGCATCTAGCGCTATTTGAACACTGATGAAACGGCCCGGCTTCAGAGCCTGCGATTCGATTGCGATGTCTTCGGAAACGTCCAGAATGGCTCTCACGTCAAAACTGTGGCTGATTTTGTCGCTTTCTGGATCTATGGCTATGATCGTAGCGCTGTATTCTTGTGTTTTGTCGCCGCCCACAAGAACTTTTATCTTTTGATTCACGTAAATATTCCCTATGTCCACTTCGGCGATCTTGAAATCCACCTTGAGCGGGTGACAATCCACCACCTTAATCAATTCCGCCCCCGGGGCAACGAACTGCCCCCTGCTGATCTCGCGTAAACCTATTAATCCTCCAAATGGAGCTAGAATTTTGTGTTTCTCCAGGGTTGTTTTATAGGAATTGACCCTTGCCGCTGCCATATCCATCTCGGCCCTTTTCGTATCCCGCTGAATCCTGGCCGCGATGCCCTTGTCCGTTAATTTCTCGATGGGATCGAACTCGCTTTTTGCTTTGCGATATTGCGCTTCGGCCTCCATCAGGGAGGCCTTTGCCGTGGAGTCGTCCAACTCTATAAGAAGATCGCCTTCGCCAACTCTAGCTCCTTCGGAAAAATGAATTTTCTCTATTTTGGCGTTTACTTCCGACTTTATAACGACGGAATCAAACGGACGCAAAGTACCTATGGCGTTGATATACTTAACGACGGGACCGAAAGTAGCCTTGCTTGCCGTAACCGCCGGTGGAGCAAACTCGGCGGGCTGCGACCTATTCCCAAGTATTTTATAGGCAGCAAAACCAAGCAGCGCCAGAACGAAGATGATCACTACGCACGCAGCTTTCCTATGTCTTTGCAGAGTTGTTTTCACTCCCATGGCATCCACTCCCGCTGTTCATGGTCGGAGCAAGAGGATTCGAACCTCCGGCCCCAGCCTCCCGAAGGCTGTGCTCTACCGGGCTGAGCTATGCTCCGACTTAAGTTTCCCGGAGATCGCTCTCATTCTCGCACAATCAACAACATATATCAATTTTTTTTAAAATCAAAAAAAATCCACCGCTTTATAGGAGAATCTGTGGGCGTCGTGTTATAGTTTCGGCGCAAATTTGGGGTGTAGCCAAGAGGTAAGGCAGCGGGTTTTGGTCCCGCCATTCCGTGGGTTCGAATCCTACCACCCCAGCCACCAGGGAGGAATGGTACAACTACGTAAATTCCAGAATGGCGCCAAAAAAACCGTCCGTTTGATTTTTATGGGGCGTTAGTTGCAAAAATTCACCCGAATAGTTTTGTAATTTGATGCTGCCAAGCTTGAATTTTGGAAATTTTTCCAAAAATTTTTTCACCTGATCCTGGTTCTCTTCCTTCAGTATAGAACAGGTCGCGTAAATTAGCCTTCCTCCCTTTTTCACCAATCTCTGGGCGGATTCCAGAATTTCTGCCTGAACGATCAGAAGTTCCTCCAGATCTTTCGGAGTAAATTTAGCTCGCATATCAGGATTTCTTCTCCAGGAGCCGGTGCCGGAGCAGGGAGCGTCCACCAAAACTACGTCCGCACATTCTCGGTGGCGTTTAATCCATTTTGAGGTAATTTCCTGGCAGAAAACGTTGCTCAAGCCAGCTCTTCTGAAGCGAAGCTGAGCTTTTTTCAGTCGATTCCCCTCCTTATCCAGAGCAAAGATGCGGCCTCTATTGCCCATGGCTGCGGCAATAGCAAGCGTTTTCCCTCCAGCTCCGGCGCAAAAATCCACCAGAGTTTCCAGCGGAGAAACGACGCACATTTCGGCCACCAGCTGCGATCCTTGGTCTTGAATTTCCGCCAACCCAGTCTTAATTACATCATGATTTCTGCCTATGCGCCCCTCCGGGAGTCTCAAGCCGTCGGATGAATACCTGCAATCTTCAACCTGGAATCCGGAATTCATCAGCATTTTCTTTACGACTTCGCGGCACGATTTTAGCGTATTTACCCTGAGATCAAGCGGCGCTCTCTCATTGAGGGCCAGCAGCTCGTTGGCCAAATCCCCAGGAGAGAACGCCCTCTCCAGCAGTGGAGTCATCCACTGTGGATAATTGAGGAGCGCGTTTGCGGGAAAATCGACTTTCTTCTGCAGCACGCCAACGAATTCCATTTCAAAATTCGTCAGCGCGGCGGGAGCGTAGCGTTTCCCATTGAATATTTCAGAAATCTTTTCCGGAGATAATTTCCTCTCCGTTACCAAGAACGCCAGGACGTAAAATCTGCCGAAATTGGCCGTAATATTGGAGGTTAAGAACTTCAGCTTCTCAAAACTTCTGAATATGGCATAGGAAAACTCGGCGATTTCGCGGCGATCGCTGGCGCCTATCCATTTATTATTTTTAAAGAATTTCGCCATAAGCACGTCAAACGGAGCACCGGATTCGAAGAATAAATCCAGCATCTCCGCCGTAATTTGAACACGAGCGGTCAGCTGCATTCTTTAAATCCTATAGCGACGACATATATTTCCACCGACATGGAACGACTGGACTTTGGCTTAAAAAATCTCGCGCTTTTGAAGCTTTTTTTCAGATCCCGAAGGAATTCAGCCTCTTCGCCTCCCTGAAAAACTTTGGTAACGAAGGCCCCTCCTTCCCCCAGTGCATTTTGGGCAAAGAAATAGGCTCCTCTTGCCAAATTCATTTGCCTCAGATGATCCGTTGGCGCATGTCCACTCGTGGGCGGAGCCACGTCAGAAATCACTAAATCCGCCTTTTGCCCCAGATATTTCATCATTTTCGCCTGATTATCCTCATCTTCAAAATCCCCTAGGAAATTTTCAACTCCTGAAATTGCCGGAAAATTCAGCAGATCGATGGCGGCTATTTTTGCATTTTCTCCGGATCTTTGCGCCAGAAGTTGACTCCAACTTCCCGGAGCCGACCCCAAATCCACCATGAATCCCGCATTTTTTATCAGATGAAACCGGTCGTCGATTTCCATCAGCTTAAAGACTGCCCTGGAACGATACCCTTCTTCTCTAGCCTGGAGCACATATGGATCCTTTTGTTGACGGTGAAGCCATAATCTGGACGAATGGCTTCTTTTTCCAGTAATTTTCATGGCCGCATATTATCCTAATCCGGGACTAAGAACAAACCGCCCATTCAAGAGCGAATGGCGTCATAACCTTCTGATGGATCTGACATTAAGGCAGATTCTCAGCGACGCTTCCAGCTCTTCCAAATGAATCGTATTATTAATTTTTATGTCCACGAGCAAATCGAAAAAATCGATGGATCTGTGTTCGATCTTTATGTTGGTGATGCTTGCGCCTCCTAAGCTAATGATATTTGTGATAATCGCGAAACTTTCCGGTTTATTGAGAACCACTATGCGCAATCTCGCAATGAATGCAGCGTCGGCTTCCTCGTTATTATCCCATTTTACCCTTATGAGGGGGCCTACTCCCTCTTCGATCTGGTTGCAATTTGCCAAATGCACGATCATCCCTTTTCCCGAAGCAATAATGCCGATTATTTTATCGCCCAAAATGGGATAGCAGCAGTCGGCAAAATGAAGGACAATCCCCGGAACGAAGTCCAACAGGCGGACCGATTCTTCACTCATTCCCAGCTGAGTTTCCCCATCTGGAAGCAGGGCGCGGACGGCGCTTAGCGGTATGTCGCCTCTGCCGACGTTGTGGTAAAATTTATTTAAGGAGCTACAGGCAAATTTTTTATAATTCAAAAGGTTCTCGTTGAAGCTAAATTCCGTCATGGCGAACACATATTTCACCAATTGCAGGCCCAGTGAAACGAATTCGAATTTTTCTCTTGTTTTTACGAATCTCCTTATGCAGGCCTTTGCCTTTCCAGTAACCACGAACTTTTCCCAAGCCGCCTCTGGACTTTGATAGAGAGAAGTTATGATATCAACACGATCTCCGTTTCTTAGAACTGTTTTTAGGGGCGACATTTTCCCGTTAATCCTAGCGCCGATGCAGGTGTTTCCGATGGCTGTGTGGATTTCATAGGCAAAATCAACGGCGGTGGCTCCTCGGGGCAAAGAAATCAGATCGCCCTCGGGTGTGAAGCAAAACACCTCCTCTTCGAACATTTCCAGCTTTGAATTGCTCATGACCTCTTCAGGATTTTTGCGGCTTTGAAGTATGTTCAGTAAGTTTTCTACCCATTTCAAAGACTCTTCTTCCTTGGCAACGACGTCTCCATTCTTGTACGACCAATGGGCGGCAATACCTTCATCCGCAATTTTATGCATTTCCTCCGTGCGGATCTGAATTTCCACCGGCTGCTTTGAGGGGCCTATGACAATCGTATGCAGCGATCTGTAATTGTTTAGTTTGGGGATACTTATGTAATCCTTGAATTTGCCAGGCACGATGCGAAAATTGGAATGAACAACGCCCAAAACGAGATAGCACTGTTCCACTGTTTTTACTATTATTCGAAATGCAATTATATCGTTGATTTGCTCCAGCGAGACGTTGCGTTTTTGCATTTTTTTCCATATGGAGTAGACCTTTTTTTCTCTACCGCTGATCTCCGCCCGAATGCCTGCTTCCAAAAGTACGCGCTGAAGTTCCAGGATGGTGTTTTGAATAAAATCGTTATCCTTACTGCGAATTTCTTCCAATCTTGTAGCTATTGCATGATACTCGCTGGAATAAATGGTATAAAAGGCAATATCCTCAATTTCGTCTTTTATTAAATTCATACCGATGCGCTCCGCCAGCGGCGCGTAGATTTCTAGACTTTCCAGAGCGATTTTTTTTCTCTTTTCAATGGAGGCGATATAATTCAAGGTGCGCATATTGTGCAGGCGATCCGCTAATTTTACTATGAGAACTCTGATGTCGCAGGAAATTGCCAGCAGCAGTTTGCGAAAATTCTCCACCTGCTGAACCTTAGAAGAGGTATAGTTGATCCTGGATAGTTTCGTTACGCCTTCCACAAGAAATGCAACTTCAGATCCAAATATCTCCTCCAATTCCTCATGGCTCACATTGCTATCTTCCAGGACGTCGTGCAACAAAGCGGTAACGATGGTCAAAACATCCATTCCGAGTTCCGCTAAAATTCTTGCTACTTCTGCAGAATGAGAAAAATAAGGCGCTCCTGACGCTCGTTTTTGAATCCCATGAGCTTCCATCGCGAAAATGTAGGCTTTGCGCAGCAGATCCTCGTTAACGTTTGCATTGCGATCTTTCACCAATGCTATAAGTTCAGATGAAGTAATCACTCAACCACCCAAGCCCTATCATATGAGGCATTGTAGCTGAAGAGACAACCAATTGTATAGCTTAATATTTTACGCCGACAAAATACAATCCGCATGGCGGAGCGGTTTGACCGGCAAGCGTCCTATTTTTCGATAAAAAAGCCTCAACAAAGTCCTGCTCCGTCCATTTATTGCCACCAACCAAGCACAGAGAGCCCGCCATATTTCTCACCTGATGATAGAGAAAAGAGCGAGCCGCCACTTCAATGATAATCAGGTCCGTGCAACGCCTTACGGATATGCGATCCAGCGTTTTTATGGGAGATTTAGACTGACAACCGGCTGCGCGAAAGGATGAAAAATCGTGATTTCCAACCAGATGCTGCGCCGCCGCATGCATTTTGCTTTCATCCAAATCCTGAATGATATGCCATACTCTATTGGCTTCAATCGCAGGTTTAGAGCGACGGTTTAGTATTTTGTACACGTACGACCTTTCCAGAGCGCTAAATCTCGCGTTAAAATCAGCGTTTACTTTCTCAATTGAGAGCACGGCAATGGGAACTTCAACCAAGTGGGCATTCATGCATTCCTGCAGGCGAAAACATTCGAAATCATTTGCTAGATCGAAATGGGCAACCTGCCCCAGAGCGTGCACTCCAGCATCCGTGCGTCCGGAACCATGCATGGTCACATGAGCTTGAGCTATTGGGAAAATTGACTCTTCCAAACGCTGCTGGACGGTATCGAAACCATCTTGCCGCTGCCAACCGTGAAACGGAAGCCCGTCGTATTCAACCGTAATCTTGTAGCGATTCATGTGGGGGAGTCATTCTATCCTATGATCTCGAGGCTTTGGATGACGTAATCTACCTTCTGAATTTTGTCGCTAACGCTTTCAAGCCTCTCTTTGTGTTCAATAATTACATTTTCCGAAGCCTTTTCCAAAAACTCACTGTTATTCAGCCTTATGAGAATCTCATCGCGCGCTTCCACCAATTTAAGCCTCTCGTCGCAGAGTCTCTCTTTCTCACGTTGCGCGTCAATTTTTTCTCCGAAGCCAATCTTGATAACGGCTCCATCAACCACAATGGAAACGCTCTGCGTCAATGTTTCTTCCACCACGACGCCGGCCATTCGGTACAGTACGTCTCGGTAATCAGCCATAAATTTATTTGCGTCAGAGTTGGTCATTTCCATAGAAACCGGCAATTTTTCACCAACAGGTATCCGCAGACATTGCTTCATGGATCTAATGGAAGTGATAACATTTTTTAGGAATTCTACTTCTTTCACGGATTGATCAAAACCGACGTTAATCCGACTCAAATCAGGCCACTCTGTATCAACAATTCCAATTTCGCCCATTAATTTCTTGGCTATAAACGGGCAGAAAGGATACAGGGCCCGCACAAGCTGTAAAATAGCCCAAGCTGCAGTATTTCGAAGGTCGTTTTTCGTGAGCAGAACATCCAGGTCATAGTCCTTGAATCTACTACAGCCACCGGCGTCAGCGTCAACGTCGACTCCGACCGAAGTATCTTCTTCACCCAAGTGCGATATCTGTAAAATTGGTTTAATGAACTCCATATACCAATCGCAGAGATAATTCCAAACGCATCGATAAATATGCCGGGTAGCCTCGTCGAAGCGGTAATTTTCAATGGCTTGTTCTACATCCGTAACAGTGTTTTTCACATGATAAATAATCCATTTCGCCAACGGGCTATTTACCGTGTTGGCGTCAAATTTTTTGTTGGACAGACAGCCGTGCATTTGAGCAAATCTAACGGCGTTCCAAAGCTTGGTTAGAAAATTCCTTCCTTTTTCAACGGCCCGGTCGTTTATTTTGATATTTCTTCCGGGCGATGCCATTGATGCGAGAGTATACCTTACCGCGTCTGCTCCATACTTGTTGCATAGATCTATCGGATCCAAAACGTTTCCCTTGGACTTCGACATTTTTTGACCTTTTTCGTCGCGTACCAGGCCGTGAACGTATACGTCGCGGAATGGAATGTTTCCGGTGGCGTAGATGCCCATCATTATCATGCGCGCTATCCAGAAAAAAATGATGTCAAAACCAGTGGTAATGGTCATTTTTGAATAATATCTACTCATGTCATCGGTTTCATCCGGCCAGCCGAGTGTGATGAAGGGCCACATTCCTGAAGAAAACCAAGTATCCAGAACGTCGGCGTCTTGAGTCAGATTGATTCCATTTTTGCCGTAAAATTCCACGGCTTTTTCCTGGGCTTCCTCATGGCTTTCTTCCACAAAAATTTGCCCGTCTGGTCCGTACCAGGCGGGAATGCGATGTCCCCACCAGATCTGGCGAGAGATGCACCACGGTCTTATTTTGCTTAGCCATTCGAAGTACAAATTCTCCCAATGTTTTGGGATAAAGCGAATCTTACCGTCCTTTACGGCGCTAATAGCTGGAATGGATAATTTTTCAGCATCAACAAACCACTGGTAGGTAATTCTCGGCTCCAGCGCCACGCCGGAGCGATCTCCAAAGGGAATCGTATGCCTAATATCTTCCGCGCGAACCAACAATTCCTTTTTACCCAACAGTTCTACTACTTTTTCGCGGGCTTTGAAACGATCCATCTTCTGGAATATTTCCGGAACATTCTCATTTAGTTCCCCCCGGGCATTCATGATCTCAATAATGTCAAGTTTATGGCGCTCTCCCACCTCAAAATCATTAAAATCGTGGGCTGGAGTGATCTTTACGGCGCCGCTTCCCTTCTCCATATCAGCATGTTTGTCGGCAATAATCGGGATTTTTCTGTTGGTAAATGGAACCACAACCATTTTTCCCACCAGATGGCTGTATCTGTGATCGTCTGGATTTACAGCAACTGCAACGTCTCCGAAAATGGTCTCCGGCCTGGTGGTGACCACCGTTACATAGTCATCAGAATTGACAAGCATGTATTTAACGTGCCACGAGCGTCCATCCACTTCCTTTTCCACCACTTCGAGATCTGATATTGCAGATCCTATAAAAGGATCCCAGTTGACCATTTTCTTCTGCCTATATATAAATCCGTCCTTGAACAACTGAACAAACATCTTTGCGACCGCTTTCTTGGCGCCGTCGTCCATGGTAAATCTTTGCCGAGAAAAATCGCAGGAAATTCCGAGGATTTTTATTTGATTAACAATAATATCGCCGGAATCCTCTTTCCAGAGCCAAATTTCCTTCAGCAGCTGTTCCCGGCTCAGCGATCCTCTTTCCATGCCGCCGCCGTACAGCTGTTTTTCCACCAGAAGCTGCGTCACTATGCCGGCATGGTCAAGCCCCGGCTGGAATAGCACATCGTAGCCTCGCAATCTTTTGTATCTCACAAGAATATCCTGAAGCGTATAGCAAAGAGAATGTCCGATGTGGAGCGATCCGGTAACATTCGGCGGAGGCAACAGGACCATAAAAGGCTCCGCTTCGGGTTTGCGAAGAGAGGCTTCTATTTCAAAAGAGAAATTCTGCTCAAAAGACTTTGGATCGAATTTTTTTTCCAGCATTCCTCTCCTATATCATTTCCAGCCCATTTATACAACGATTTCTTATGGCTTGTGGCTATACCAAACACACGGGGCCTAGGCGTTCAAAATAGCTCTGGCGTATTCGTTTGCGTTGAATGGTTTCAGATCGTCAACGTTTTCTCCTATTCCCACGGCTAGAACTGGAATTTTGTACTTTTGAGCTAGAGCTATCAGCGCTCCGCCTTTGGCTGTTCCGTCGAGCTTTGTCACAACGACGCCATCGACGCCTACTTTTTCCAAAAATATGTCGACCTGATGGTGAACCGATTGCCCAGTTAGCCCGTCCAAAATAAGAATGATCTTATGGGGCGCAGCTGCGTCGTTTTTCTTGACAGCTCGCTTAATTTTTTCCAATTCAGCCAGCAAGTCATGGCGATTTTGCATACGTCCGGCGGTATCTATCAGAACTACATCGTTGTTATTTTGCCGAGCTTTGTCTATGGAATTATAGGCCAAACCGGCAGGATCGGATCTTTCTTTTCCGCTGAAAATATCCACTTGAATCTCGTTGGCCCAACAGGTCAGCTGCTCAACGGCGGCTGCCCGAAACGTATCCGCCGCCACCAGTAGCGGTCTGTGCCCCAGGTTTTTAAAAATGTTGGCGATTTTGGCGACGGATGTGGTCTTGCCGTTGCCGTTTACGCCGATAACCAGGATAACGTACGGAGAATTGCAGGGCTCGATTTTTTCCGCCAGGAAACTGGATTCGCATGGAGCCAGCATGCCGGTAATTTCTTCGATTAACAGCTGTCTAACGTCTTCTAGCAGCGTTTCCTGAGAAAATTTTCGAGCGGAAATTTTTTCCGTCAATTTCATGGCCGTTTCAGCGCCAACGTCGGCTAGAATTAACGCTTCTTCAATCTGCAGAATAAAATTTTCATCAATTTTTTTACCAACGATGGAAGAGGATATTTTACTGGATGTTTTTCGTAGCGCAGACTTGATTTTTGAAAGAAAATTCACATTGCCTCCTAAATTTATCAGTTGGGGACGCCAGTCAGAACGCCGCCGCGGCAGCAATCGCAATGAAATAGATACTCTCTTCCAGGAACCAACGATTTTGTGGATTTTATCGACAGGAATGAATTCGTCCTGGCCGTGTATTCACTTTCAGCAATAGCCGCAGTATTTTTGCCCAGATACTCGGACAATTTCTTCGCTAACATATCGTTCGCCAATTGTTTCAGTTCCTTCCATCTGCGCTCCACCGTCTTTTTTTCAACCATGGGCATGAAAAACGCTGGAGTTCCAGGCCTTGCGGAAAATGGAAAGATATGCAGAAGCGATAGGTTAGCATTGGCAATTAATTCTTTTGTGTTCTGAAACATCTCGTCGGTTTCCGTGGGAAAGCCTACGATTATGTCGGCTCCAAGGACTGCTTCCGGACGTGCTTCTAGGATTTTGCAATTAATTTCCTCCACCTGCCGCCGCGTGTGGCGACGCATCATGCGTTTCAAAATTACGTCGTCGCCGGACTGGATACTTTCGTGGAAGTGAGGCATGAGACGCTCTTCATTTTTTATAACTTCCAGTAGATCATCGTCTATATCGGCGGGATCCAGTGACGATAATCTCAGCCTGCTGAGTTCCGGAACGCTTTTCAGAATATGGCGAATAATGGAAGCTAGATTTTGCCTCGACGGAAGATCGCGACCATAGGCGGAAATATTTACGCCGGTTAGGACTATCTCTTTATATCCATTGCCCAACAGCTGCTTAGCCTGCTTAACAATTTTATCTTTGGAAAAACTTACGCTGGAGCCGCGCGTCAGCCTAACCACGCAGTAGGTGCATTCCCGATCGCAGCCGTTTTGAATTTGCAAAAAGCCGCGTATCTTTTTGGGCGCCAAAGACTGATGTACAGCGCCATTTCCCGATGCATATTTTGCATATTCTGCCTTCTGAAGTTTGATTTTATTGGAAATAATTCCGACCACGCCGTTCATCTTCACGTAATAATCCGGATTCAATTCCGACGCGCAGCCGGTAAGTATTATTTTGATTTTTTCGTTTTCCCTGTACAATTTTCGTATGGTTTGGCGCAGTTTCCTTTCGGCTTCCCCGGTAACGGCGCAGGTATTTATCAGGGTAAAATCATCCAGTCCCATCTCGTCGGCAAAGTTCCGGATAGTTTCTGATTCGCAAGCGTTTAATCTGCACCCGAAGGTGATGATTTTCTTTTCCATGGAGCCGGAAGTCTACAACACAATTCATTCCGATGAAACAGCATTTGCCCGTCAAGTCGCGACCGTTTTATAAATTTTTGACGGTGTGGGAGGCTGAATTCCGTCATTTTTGCAATAGTTCACGATTGACTTTTGCCAGCACAACGTCATTGAATTTTTGCGGTAGGTTCACAAGACTAATCCAGGCGGGACAGGGCGTCGCGTTAGGCTTCTTCTCCGATTTATCGATTATGATTCGCGCTAAGCTCATGTTTTTTAGGACGTTTTTCTTGTTTGATTTTCGGACAAATATGTAAGAAGAATTTGTTTTGCGCAAAATTTCTTTCACTTCCTCTTCGTTGTATTCGTCTTCCATAATTTTATGGGACGCCACTATGCCCCAGACCTGCCTGTGATAGGGAACGCCAACGGCGCTATGCTTTGTAAAGTACAGAATGTCTACGCCCTCGTTAACATCCGCCATAATCACAACCGGTTCGTCGCTTAGTTTATTCAGCTCGTCGTATAATTCAGTTTTCTCGTAGGCAATAAATGGTTCTTCCGCAGAATCGCCATCTTTCAAATAGCCGCTAGCCAATATTAGCAATGTGGAAAGGAAGAACGTTACTATAATTCTTGATGCGCGCGAGAGATATCGCGCCCATTTGCCATTCATGCCCAATTCGACCATAAGCGGCAAACTGAACAGGGCGGAGTAGGGCAGCATACGGTAGAAAAATCCGCCAAATATTACGTAACACAAGGAATTAGCTATAAAAATCCACCAGAGAAGATCAATCCTTGAAAATTTTTTCCTCAATAGCTCAAGAATTTTAGAATAGATCGAAATTACAATAACGATGAAATGAGTCGTCCAAAACGCTATATCTCCGCATTTTAGCGGGGATTTCATTTCAGATACTCTGTACAACCAAATTTCTTTCACATAATCGCTTATGTCGGCGCTCATTCCGCAGAAAAATTTTGGATATATGCACAAAAACACAGAGGCTACAATTGCCCCCCAGACCATGGCAAAAGTTGCCCTGTTTTTGAGATCTTCTTTCTGGCGAAACATGTTTATTCCTAAAAATAGCGACATAAATAGGTACAGAGACATATGCGCAGAGGAAATTTTATCGTATTCAGGCGCCGGAAACAGCGGCGACAAAACCATGGCCAGGCAAAGCACAATCATGTGCCAATATTTGAAAATAGGATCTGTCAAATAAAATTTATTAAAGGTGACATATGGGGCCACTAAAAACATAAGACTCATAATAATATAATATCCATTTGTCGGCCAAGGGAAACAGATAATCGCCGAGATAATGCATGTGGTAAATAGATTTTTTACGTATAGATCTTCGAGTTTTAGGACATTTGAAAAAGCTGACAGCAGTAAAATTCCGTCAACCAACAGTAGTGGAATCATGGTTTCCGGAGATATCCAAATACATAGGGCGGAGGTCAGAGCCGCTTTTATGTAATTGCCTAAATTTGAAGAGCCAGTTCCCAAAATGCGCGCAATATTTGACAAATAAATGATCATGAATAGCATTATGAAGATGTGATGATCAGGTCTACCGAAGGATCCGAACGGCGAAATAATGAAATTTGCCACGAATAGCGCAGTTGCCAAAAAAGCGTCTCTTTTGGAAAAAATCGCCTGAAAAACACGCAGAAGCACAATTGCCGCCACGCTTTTTACGATGGGACTTACGATAAATCCAACATATCCCACTGATTTGTCGATGGAAAAGCCGAAAAGGCTAAGCACATAGCTGGGAATTATCAGGAAAAAATCGTAAAACCTTGTCCAGTGTAAATCCCCTCCAAACGGAACGTTACTCCTCTGAATGATGTTATTGGACAGATCCCTATGATCGAAAAATTCTCGAATTCTGATCAATCGCATATGATCGTCCGTATCAAAAAACGAAATACAGAATCCACGTAGCCGTAGGTAATTGCATAAATTTATCAGCAAGACCGCAATGAGCAGAATAATTATTTCGACTTTATTTTTGCGTAGCCAGGTCACAAACCCTCTCTCAAACGCCTGAAAAACAGTGTGCTACTGGCATTATACTATTGTGGATAGTTTAATTTTTTATTAAACGCCCATTCAAGGATGAATCGCATCGAGGCCTAAAGCAGAGGCTGCAAAGTGCATGTGTCGAAGAAAACCTCGCACGGTGTGCGAAGGTTCAAGAAATTTTGGATTTCCCGGATTTTTTTGTCCATGACGTTCGCGAAGTCGCAATTTTTGGACAGAATTCTTCATTCTCCCAAGGGCCAGCGAGGTCTTGGGGCAAAATTCAGGCTGTACGTCTGGTCGTCCCGTAATTTCTCCACTCCCAGCCACGCTATCATGGCTCCATTGTCTGTGCAAAACTGCGCCGGAGGCGCTGAAAAATGCAATTCGCTGGAAGAACAGACGTTGCGCAGTTCTTTACGGACTATCCCATTGGCTGCGACTCCTCCGGCAGCGATTAGGGTCGTTAAGGGGATATTTTTTGATCGACAGAGGTTGATGGCTTGCTTTGTCTTGTGTCCGAGTATACCGGCAGCGGTTTTTTGAAAGCTGGCGCAGAGATCGGCCCTGTCCTGGGCGCTTTTGCACTTTCCGGAGGCCGCCAAGACGGCAGTTTTCAGTCCGGAAAACGAAAAGTCGCAGGATTTACCGCGGCACAGAGGTGAGGGAAGGGCAAACGCTCGGTCGTTCCCATTGGCAGCCTCTTTTTCCAAAGCAGGACCGCCCGGGTATCCCAAACCAAGGAGTTTCGCGACCTTATCAAAGGCTTCCCCGACTGAATCGTCAATGGTTTTTCCCAAAACATCGAAGCGATCCACTCCATGAACTACGCACAGTTGACAATGGCCTCCGGACGCCAGCAGCAGTAGGTAGGGAAAGCGAACGTCCTCCGTTAGTCGCACGGAAAGAGCGTGCGCCTCGATGTGGTTGACGGCAATAAACGGAATGCCCATCGCCATCGCAACGGTCTTGGCAAAGGTTGCTCCCACGATCAGGCCGCCTATCAATCCTGGTCCGCAAGCTCCGGCCACAGCCGTAATTTCCGAAATATCCAGATGCGCGTTTCCCAAAGCCTTCGCTACGACCAAGTCGATTTTTTCCAAGTGAGCCCGAGCTGCCAGCTCCGGAACGACGCCGCCAAACGCTTCGTGTTCGTCAATCTGAGAATAGATCACGTTGGAAAGAATTTCTTTTCGCTCGGTTACAATCGCTGCGGCAGTCTCGTCGCAGCTAGATTCTATGCCCAGTACATACATTACGTCACAATCGCGAAATTATCTGGACTCTCGAAGAGAGCGGCCAGAATTTGATGATTCATTTTGTGGCTGGGGCAAAATCCCTCGAATTTGCCCAAAATTCGATACCCCGACAGCGACAAATCTCCGATTATATCCAGAATTTTATGCCGCATGGGCTCGTCCGGAAACCTGAGGCCACTTTCATTCATGGGAACTCCTTTTTCATCAAAAACAACCGTATTTTCCAGCGTGGCTCCGCGGGCTAGATTGTTTTTCCTCAAGAACTCCGCATCTGCAAAAAATCCAAATGTCCTGGCGGGAGCGATTTCTTTGGCAAAGTCGTCTTTGGAAAAGTCGAAGGAGGCAGGCTCCGTTTCCAGGCCGTTTTTTCTGAAATCGCAGGAGATGTGTATGGAGAAATTGTCGTCGGGAGATAACGACGACCAGCGAGCCCCGTCTTCCACCCGCAACCATCTCAGAATTTTCAGAGCCTTACGCTTTTGGGCCTGTTTTTTTATCCCAACGGCAAGGATTTCGCGCACGAACGGCGCTGCGCTTCCATCCAATATGGGGACTTCTTCTCCGCTGACTTTTATGGCGGCGTTGGTCACGCCTAGACCGCTCAAAGCCGCTAAAAGATGTTCCGCCGTGCCAACGGCGACCCCATGGGAATTAGATAGCTTGGTGCACATCGTTGTCTCGGCTATATTTTCATGGCTAGCTTTTATGAAATTGTTTTTTTTGACGTCAGCCCGCACCAAAAGTAATCCCTGATCCTCTTCTGCAGGAAATACCGAGACACTGCAGCGGCTGTCGCCATGAACGCCGCATCCCTCCAGAAAAAACGGAGCGCTCAACGTTGCCTGAAACATCCGACCCCCATGCAACACTACGCCAACGTTACATAATATTTTATCCGGAACATGTTAACTTGCGGCTTGATTTTTATCAATCTTCCTCTACAATGTGTTCGTCGGGGCGTGGCGCACTGTTCTCCTTTGTTTTCATGCTTCTCCTTTAAGGTGCGTCTTGCTCCGATGCGTTTTTAGCCTGGTAGAGATAATGCATTCATCCGATGTCAGCAAATTGAAGCAGTACATTGAGAAAATCGAAAATCTGGAAGTGGAAAGGACGGAGATTCAGGAGCATATTTCTGACGTTTACAAGCAGGCCAAGTCGGATGGCTTTGATCCGAAAATCATGAAAAAAATCATCAAAATCAAGAAAATGAAGACGGAAGATCGCGAGACGGAAGATATGCTGCTGGACACCTATATGCTGGCTCTCGGATTAATTCCGCCAGACGAACAGGAGCTGGGCGAATCGTCATGATGGTAACGTCCCAGAAGCTTACCACCGACGGCGTAGTGCACGGGTTCTTCGGTAGAGCGTTTGGAAGAAGCAAGGGACTTTTTGCGAGCCTAAACGGCAGCAAGTTTGTCGGCGACGATGCGCTGTGCGTGCAGCAGAATCTTGACATAGTGAAGTGCGAACTAAACGCTTTCCGCATAGTTACTCTGAAGCAGATGCATGACAGAGCCTGCATTATCGTTGACTCCGGCACTGAGTCGGATATGGAAGCCGACGCTATGATTACAAAGGCAACGGACGTTGCCATTGGCGTCTTGAGTGCGGATTGCGCTCCGATTTTGCTTGTGGACGAAGAGAACAGGATAGTTGGAGCAATTCACGCAGGTTGGAAGGGCCTTGTCAGCGGCGTCATAGAAACCACCATCAATAAAATGTCCGGACTATACGGTGAACCCGGGAAAATCAAGGCGGCCATTGGTCCGTGTATCCATAAAGACAGCTACGAGGTTAGTGAGGATTTTCCGCGAAAATTTATAAAGGCCGACGCGTATTTTTCCAAAATGAACTCCAAGACACACTTTGATCTGCCGGCCTATTGCAAGCATAGGCTGATGAGGGCGGGACTGATTGAGGGCAATATCGATGTTCTAGATGTGGATACCTATGCGAATCCGAAGAGCTACTTTAGCTATCGCTATGCCGGCCAAAACACCGGAGGAATCTGTGGACGCAACATTTCGGCAATCTGCCTGAGACAGCGATAGGGATGGAGATAGTCCATACCAGAAACTCCGAAGGACTGGCGAAATCGCTGGCCCGGGAGTTGTCGCTGCCGGTTTTTCCGGCAAATGTACGTCGTTTCGGTAACGGCGAAATCAGCGTTTCCGTTTCAAAATCGTTTCATGACGTTGCGGTGGTATCCTCCACCGTTACCAACGACGATTGGCTAGAGCTCTTGCTGCTATTGGACGCTCTTCGGAGCGCGAAGAATATCGTTCTTTGCATGCCGTATATGGGATATTCGCGCCAGGATGTGCAGAACCAGAATGAATCTCTGGGCGCTAGGTTGTTCCCGAGACTATTGGAGATAACCAACGTCGCGCACTGTATCATTTTGGACAATCATGGCGAGCCAATGATGCACATTCCCTATACGCACACGAGCGCAGATGTAATTTTCGAAGTGGATATCATGAGCAAATACACGGCGGGGCAAATGGTCGTTGTTTCTCCGGACATTGGCGGCGCGTATCGGGCCAGCGCTCTTTCTAGATCGCTAAAGTGCGGCTTCGCCATCTGCAATAAAGCGCGGGACGTCTTCGGAGAATTAAAGAAAACCGAGACCGTAGGGAATATCTCCAACAAAATCTGTGTTTTGGTGGACGATATTGTTGACAGCGGAGCTACTCTATGTCATGCGGCCGAGGCTCTGCTGGCGGCCGGCGGCAAGGGGGTCGTGGCCTACGTGGTTCATGGAATCCTCTCGTCAGGATCTCGAGAACGGCTGGAAAAATCCCCCATAGAGGAGATAGTACTAACGGACAGCATCTGCGGTCCCAATGTTGATTCTCCAAAGTTTAGAAAATTATCCGTCGCATCATTGCTGGCCGAAGCAATTGGATATATAATGCGGTCTTTTTGATGGAGAAGGTTTTATCATGGCTAGTGTCGTTTTAGAGGCGAAAGTTCGCGAAGTTTTGGGGACTGGCGCCGCGAGGGCGGAACGACGGGATGGTCTTGTTCCGTGCGTAATTTACGGCGATAGCAGGGAGCCTGTATCAATATGTGTTTCGAGGGACTTGCTAAACAAATATGTGCATAAATCAAACTTTTTCTCCACCGTTTTTGAAATAAACGGCGTTGAGGCGCAGGGCCAACTTTTTGTGGCAAAGGATATTCAGTTTCACCCGGTGACGGATCGTCCAGTTCACGTGGATTTCATGCGCGTTGGAAAGGGCAGCAAGGTCACGGTGCGCGTTCCTTTTGCCTTTGTGAATGAAGCCGCTTCTCCCGGCCTAAAATTGGGCGGAGTGCTCAACGTGTTGGTGCACGAAATGGACGTGGTTTGCGATCCGGAAAATATTCCGGAGAAAATAGAGATTGATTTAACGGGCTTTGAGTTTCACCACACGGTTCACGCCCACGACATAAAGCTTCAGACCGGCGTCGCGCTGCCTCCCGGCGGCAAAAATTTCACGATCGCCACCGTCGTTGCTCCGACAATCCTGAAAAAGGAGGAAGAAGTGGATAAGGCAGCCGCAGAAGCAGCCGCGCCTACGGAAACCGCCGCAACTTCCTAGAATGGAAGCCGCCGTTTTACTGGTAGGGCTTGGAAATCCTGGGCCCAACCATGAAAACAATAGACATAATCTTGGTTTTAGGGTCGTGAACGAGGTGGCGGGTGGCGGTTCCTTCAAAAAGATCGCGTCGCTGGCCGAGATCGCAGTTCTTTTGGCCGGCGACAGGAAAATCATCCTATCAAAACCCTGTACTTTCATGAATTTGTCCGGAAACGCCGTTAAATTCCTGGTGGATTTTTATAAAATACCGGACCGGGACGTCTACGTCGTCCACGATGATATAGACCTGGAGCCTGGGCGCGTGAAAATCAAAAAAGGCGGCGGAAACGGAGGACACAACGGCCTGAAAAGCATCGACGGTTTGATTGGAACGGACTACTGGCGCGTTAGGGTCGGCATTGGCAGGCCGCCGGAAAAATACATGATCTCGTCCTATGTTTTGGGCGATTTTACGGCCGATGAAGAGGTCCTTTTGCACAAAATCATTGGCGGCATAAAAGAAAATCTCCCGCTGCTGTTTTCCGACGGCAAAAAGCTGGAGCAACTGCTGAATTTTCCGATATGACTACGTTCATCTGCGGCTCTTTGAAAGATACGAAGCGCGCGGCGGAGTATTTCTCGCGATTCGCGAAGGCTGGCCAATATTTCGCGCTGTATGGAAATCTTGGATGCGGAAAGACAACCTTTTCCAGGTATCTCATCAGGTCGCTAAACCCCTCCATAGGAGACATTCCCAGCCCGACATTTTCTATGGTGCAGATATATGAGACAAAAATCGCTGAAGTCTGGCACATAGACTGCTATCGCCTAAAATCTCTGGAGGAGTTCCACGAGCTGGGCCTACAAGACTCGATGGAGAATCGTGTCGCCATCATCGAATGGCCGCAAATCATCGAAAAGCTGCTACCGCCAGACGTCGTTAAAATTACGTTTTCAATGGAAGGCGAGAAGCGAAAGATTTGCGCCAGCCTGTGAGGCTACCTGATTCTCCTGTTGGTGCCGAATCGCACCCTTTGGATGGACGCATTGCCCCAGAACATCTCCAGCTTTTTCAGCGTTTGGGTGAGCTCCTTTATCTTGCCAAGCTCGTCGTTGCCCAAGGCAGCGATTTGTCTGTCGAGGGCAGCGTCTATCTTTTTACACAACGCCGTCCCCCTGGAGGATAGCTTGATCATAAACGATCTCTTGTCGTGTTTGGACGTAACCTGGTCTATGTACCCATGTTGCACCATTTTTTTCAGATTATAGGAAACGTTGGAACCCAAATAACAACCTCGAGTTGTTAATTCTCCTATGGAAATTTGCTCGCTCCCGAGATTATAAAGCACGAGCGCCTGCACGTTATTGATATCGTCGACCTTTAAATTGTCCAATTCGCACTTCATGACTTCGAGAAACAGCCTGTGCAATCTCTCTATCAGCGAAATAGTTTCCAAATAATATTCTTTCATGACTTGTATCCTTCAAAACCATAGATGACCATTATACGCTAAACGTATAGTACACACCATATGTGTAAAAATTTAATTAACCATAGTAAAAATTATATATGCTACCTGGGGTTGAGCATTTTCGACGATTTTGGCAAGCATGCGTTTCCGCATGAGTTAAAAAATTTTTTTTTACAATGATGCGCCCAAAATGTCATTGTATACACAATCTACTATGATAATGCGAAGCATATGGAGTCGTCCAAGGAGCTGAATTCAATTTTTAGGGATCTGATTTTTTCTTTTAGCCAGCTCCAGAAGTGTTCTATGGGGTTTAGGTCCGGCGAGTAGGGAGGCTGATATACCAGGTGACAGCCGGCCTCTT
>JAITRM010000033.1 GCA_031288395.1 Holosporaceae bacterium
CAGAACAGATACGTGCTTGAGGGCTGGCTTTTGGTGAATTTTATCGCAATGCTGGCCTACTACAGGTTGTTTGATAGATTGAGATCCGCTGAATTGCTGGCAAAATTTTCTCCAAAGGATGTAATCGAGTTCTCCAAGTCCATCTACCAAACTCGCTCAAGAGAAACCTGGATTCGATCCGAAATCTCCGCAAAAACTAAGAAAATTTTTAAAAAAATAGATATAGGCATACTAACATAACGCGGAGTTAGGGGTTAAAGGCTGCTAAAGCGGTTCGCACTAAAGTGCAAGGTATGTCACCGACCAATGGAAAATCAACTGTTTCCGCTGCTAATTTTTGCGGTTTGCCTAAACCAATTCGTTATGATAGCCTCGCTCGACAGCCACTTTTGAATGTATGTACCAATGAAAATACATTTCATTCGTTCGTTTAGCGCGAAATCCAAGAATGCTTTCCGGCATATGGTTGGGCAGTATGGTCAGGTGGAGTTGGCGGAAGCTGAATGCATAGTCGTGCTTTCGGGAGATGGCACCGTGTTAAGGGCGCTGCACGACACCTTCGACAGAAAAGTTCCCGTTTATGGCATGAATCGCGGCGGGATCGGCTTCCTCACCAACAATTATTCAAAAGACAATCTGATAGAGAGAATACAGCGGTCGAAACCCTTGAGAATTCACCCGCTGAGAGTGACAGCTTCGCGAGACAGCGGCGAATCCTTCGATACCATCGCCGTTAACGAACTGTATTTGCTGCGGGAAACACACCAATCTGCCAAAATTAAAGTTAAAGTCGATGGCGTTCTAAGGATTAAGGAATTGATATGCGATGGGCTGATAACATCGACCCCCACCGGAAGCACGGCCTATAACTATTCTGCAGATGGACCGATAATTCCGGTTGGCTCTAAGTTAGTGGCATTGACGCCCATAAGCCCATTTAGACCGAGATGTTGGCGAGGAGCGTTGCTGAGCACGGATACAGTGCTGGATTTTGAGGTTATAGACCACATAAGAAGGCCCGTTTGTGCGGTTGCTGATTATGTGGAGTTTCGTCAGGTGTCTAGGGTTAGTGTTTTTGAGGACAAAAGCATAACGCTCACGCTGCTACTTGACGAGGACAACACCCTCGAGAAAAAAATTCTAGACGAGCAATTCGCCATTTGATTTTTTGCGATTTTTTGGTAGGATCGACCTTCGACTGGTGGAGTTTACCATGGCTAAAACGGCGGCGATGACCGTTAAGATGTTGAGCACGGCGAATACCGGCTTTTTTTACGTGAAAAAAAGAAATCCCCGCAGTAAACCGGAGAAGATGGAGATGAAAAAATACGATCCGGTCGTCCGGAAGCATGTTCTCTTCAAGGAGACAAAAATTAAATGAAGGTGAAAAGTAGCAAATATCTGTCGGTTACAGTTGGATAATTTTCTTGAATTCGTCAATTTTGAGACTGGCCCCGCCGATCAGAAGGCCGTTGACGTTTTTGCAGGCCAGAATCGTCGCAGCGTTTTCTGCATTTACGGATCCGCCGTACAACAATGATCGATCTGATTCATAAAACCCGAGGATGTCTCTGATAAGAGCGACGGAGTTCTCGATTTCGGCAATTGCGGGAGTCTGTCCGGTGCCAATGCTCCAAACCGGCTCGTAGGCGAACAACGTCCGCCGCAATGCGCTACTAGGAGCGGCTACGAATTTCTCGAGCTGATCATATAAAACCTTTTGCCGGTTCTCGCGGTCGTTTGATTTTTCGCCAACGCAAACTATGGGAATCAAATCCTCCGCGATGGAGGCTTCCCACTTTTCATAAATTATCGCGTCGGTTTCGTGAAAAATCGCCCGTCGTTCGGAATGGCCGACGATAACATATTGGCAGCCGATTTCTCTCAACAGCTGAGGACTATTTTCTCCCGTGAATGCGCCTTTTCGTTCCCGAAAGCAGTTTTGTGCTCCCACGTGGTATCGAAACTCTCGAAATCTTTCGATCAATCCAACCGGAGGACACACAATCACTGTATTGGAAGTGTTTATGGGATTAATTTCCTCCATAAATCGTTTTGCAAACGCAATATCTCCGTTCATTTTCCAATTTGCGACTATTGTTTTCATCGAAGACTTCCTTTCTCGGGGTGGTTGCTCACGAAAATAAGTGCTAATAATATAGTAGCGTATTTATCGGAGAGCAAACCCATGTTGGATTCTATTCGGAGGCATTCTAGCTCTATCGGGGTAAAAATTTTCCTAACGATTCTGGCTTTGACGTTTGTTTTTTGCTTCGGGCTTCCGGACGTAATCAGAAAACTTTCCGGCAAAGATTATCTGGTGAAAATAGGAAAAGTGAGGATAAGCCCCGCCATGTTCAAGCAGGAGAAGGCCAAAAAGTTCAACATGCTGAAAGGCTCCGATCGCAGCATTGATGAAAAGAGCGTTACTTCGAGTATTTTGCACCAGATCATTTGGGAAAATATCATCGATCTCGCTTCCGAGGATTTTGGCTTTATTGTCTCGGACTCAACCATGAAAGAATACATTGGCGGAATGCATATGTTTCGGGACGAGCAGGGGCGTTTCAGCGCAAATCTGCTGCGAAATCTGCTATACAAATTACAGATTCCCGAGCCAATGTTTCTGGAGTTGTCCAAGAAGGAGATCAAGAGCGCTTTGATTAAAGCCGCGTTGAAGTACGTTTCCATCTCTGCCGAGGTTGACCTCTACATCGGCGCTCATTTGGAGAAAAGGAAACTGTCACTGGTGGAACTCAATCCAGATTCCTTTGAAATTAAGGGGAAACCATCCCAGGACGAATTGAGAGAGTTTCATCAGAATAATCCAGATTCCTTCATGGCGGACGAGCTTCGTTCTTTCCGCATTTTGGAGCTGTCGGAGTCATCTCTAGAGAAGGATATAGTCATATCGGAAGAGGATCTGAAAGACGCCTACGAATATTCTCCGGAGAAGAGAGAACGTACCTATGAGGAGATGAAAGCGGAACTGGCCATTAATCTCAGGCAGGAAAGATTGCAAAGCAAAACTAACGAAATCATACGTCAGATCGAAGACACTCTCATGACCGGAGAAAATGTTGAGAACGTGGCCAAGAAATTCAATTTGAAAATAATAAACGTGGAAAATATTAATGCGGGGAATAAAAACGCTAAGTCTCAGGAAGTGCTGAAAGTCCCGTATAAAAAGGACGTTATGGCCGTTGCCTTTTCCATTGACGAGGGAGCGGACAGTTCCTTCTCAGAAACTCAGGATGATAAAAAAAATAGAATCTTCTGGCTTGTGCACCTGGATAGCATAACACCGAAACATGTGGAAGAGCTTAAGAAAGTTTCGGATAAAGTGCTTAGGGAATGGACGAAAGACCAAAAACACCGGAAAACATTGGAGCTGGCCGACGATTTTGTGGCAAAAATGGGCGATGGCGGCAGTCTGGAAAAGTTAGCCGCCGAGCATGGGCGCATCTGCAATGTTTCTCAGTCCTTTGATCGTCTTGGCACAGCGAGCGATCATAAAAATAAAAAATTTGCCGACATAATAGCGGCGGTTCACGAAGAGGCGTTCAGCAAAAATAAAGGAGAGGCTTCCCGGAGAGAGATAAACGGCAAAATTGTGGTCTATCAGGTTAGGGATGTGATTCCCGAGAAGCAAACTGATCCGCCGGACGCGACCAAGTACAAAGCGGAGTTGTCTCAGGAAATGACCGATGATTTATATCAGCAGCTGGTGGGATATCTGTCAAAAAAATATAAAGTCACCATTAACTACGAAATGCTAAAGGACAGTGCTGACACCCTGGACACGTCGGAATTTAACGAAATATTTTAGGCGACCTCTCGCCGCAAACGGGGATACATGTCCGGAGATAGCAGAGAGGCTGGGACCGGAATTGAACCGACGTACAAGGATTTGCAGTCCTCTGCATAACCACTCTGCCACCCAGCCACGAGCCCCCATATCTATATGTATTTTTTCGCAAGGTCAACAGATTATAGCCATGCACGCTGAGAAGCTTGTTTTTTTGAAAAGGCGGAAATTGTAATTCATAGAGAAGCTTTGTACTTGCAAATATCATTCAAGATACACGTTGAACAGAGTGGTTTCTGCGCTCTACAGGTGTATCTACCGTGGAGAACCAGCAGGTTGCTGATGTTCATCTTATATTTCGGAGGGATGATTTTCTCTAAATCCTGCTCCACCTTCAGGGGATCTTTATTTTTCGAGAAATCGAGCCGCTGGCTCAATCTCAGCACATGCGTATCCACAGCGATGGTAGGTTTGCCGAATAGGTTATTCAACACGACGTTAGCGGTTTTTCTTCCTACCCCCGGCAGTGATTCCAACTCTTCCCGTGAATTCGGCACTCGCGAATCGAATTTTTCCCGCAATATCTCGCTCAAAGCGATGATGTTTCTCGCTTTTGTTTTATACAACCCGATGGAGCGAATCTCCTGCTGCAGCTTCTCGACTCCCAGAGAGAGAATATCGTCCACCGTTCTATATTTCTTGAACAGCCGTTCGGTGACTTTATTTACCTGAACATCCGTCGTTTGCGCCGACAAAACCACCGCCAACAGAAATGTATAATCCGAAATGTAGACTAATTCTGTAGTGGGATTTTCCAGAGCGGTTGACAATCTTCGGCAGATTTCGTCTACGTTGGGCAATCCATTTTCTCCTTCAGGTAGTCGCTCATCGAGTAAAATCCATGGTTCTTTCCGCATAGCCATCGAGCGCAATTCAACGCCCCTACGGCGAAGATGTTGCGATTAAAGGCTCTATGTGAAATGGTCAACATCTCATTTTCACCGATAAAATCGCAGACATGATCTCCGCAGATGTCGCCGGATCTGATGGAAACAATCTGCGCCGATTTATCCATCTGCTTGGCCAAAAACAGCGCAGTGCCAGATGGCGCGTCTTTTTTGCGGCAATGGTGCAACTCCGTGATGCTGAAATCAAAATCCTGAAGGACTTTCTCGCATTTTTTCAGCAAAGTTGCCATCAAATGCACGCAAACGCTGAAGTTATTACTATGCAGCAACTGAATATCAGAAGAATATTTCTGAAATCGAGCAAAGTCATCCTCGGAAAAATTGGTGGTCCCGCTTACGAGCGGAATTTTGTGCCGGCATGCTACTTCCGCCGCCTTCAGAGCAACCTCCGGAACGGAGAAATCTATCAGAACGTCGCTATTTTTCGCAATATCTTCCCATTCATCCGGTGTAGTTCGGCTGGATACGCCTCCGACTAGCGCGTCATTCTCCGATACTATTTGGGATAGCATAGTCCCCATTCTGCCGCTAATTCCGATGACACCTACCCTCACAATTGTTCTCCGTCCGCTGCCGTGGTACCATCACAGCACATAACGTGCAGTTTGGGAAGATAAATCATGCAAAGCCACGGCTATACCCTAAAAGAAGTGCTTAGGTTTACCGTTCCTCTGGTGCTCATGACCCTTTCCTCCAACCTGATGTTCAGCGTGGACCGCATGGTGTTGGCGCGCTACTCCATCGATTCCATGAATGCAGCCTGTTTAGCCGGAAATTTCGTCTCCATTGCAACCTTTATAGCCGTCGCCATTGCTCAAATGGCCGCTGTTTTCGTCGGCCAATACAACGGGTTCGGCGAGTATAAAAAAACCGGTTGGGCCGTGTGGCAGATGATCTATTTCAGTCTTCTGTCGTTTCTATTCTTCGTTCCCTGTGGATTAGCCACGGAATACATAGATATATTCCCCAATCTCTATAAAGATGAGAGAATATGCTATCAGAGGATTCTTATGCTTTTCTCGGGACTTCCGGCCATTTCCGGAGCCCTGTCGTCGTTTTTCGTAGGGCGCGGGCGAAGCTTCATAGTCATAGCGGTGGTTTTGATCGCCAATGTGATCAACTTGTGTTTGGACGTCGCACTAGTGTTCGGCGTCAACGACCTTATTCCACCGCTGGGAACCAAGGGGGCAGCCATCGCCACCGTTGTGGGTGAACTGGTGCGTGCCTCAATTCTTTTCTCATTGTTTTTGAATAAAAACAATCGCGCCAACTATGCGACTTTCGATTGCAAATTCAGAAAAAAACTCTTTTGGGACTGCATCCGGACCGGTCTTCCGATTTCTCTGACTAAATCTCTGGGGCTGCTAGCCTGGTTTCTATTATTGCTGATGTTCACGTCAGTCTCGAAGGATTTTGCCACCATCGAATCGGTTTTGGTGTCGCTCTGGGTAATCTTTACCTTCTTCTCCGAGGGAGCTACCCGGGCCATTTCGGCGCTAACTGCTAATTTAATAGGTCGGAACAACCTGGAAGCCATCGGGAAACTGCTAATACTATTTCTGAAACTAAACGTAATTGTGAGCTTTGTTTTTGCCATTCCGCTGCTGGTTTGTCAGGATATGTTTTTCACGTTTCTGGACAAAGCAAACGGCAATATAACGCGTCTATACCATGACTTCAGTTTCGTTTTTCGTAGTTTGTGGATCATCATTTTTGTGGACAACATGTTCTACTCCGTCTGCGGAGTTTTAGCAGCCGGAGGGGACACAAAATTCCCCATGTACGTCGAGCAAGGCACCACCTGGCTTTTGATCGTGCTTCCGACGGCGGCGATGTATTTCGCCGGAACGCTTCAGACCATGAGAACAACCTACGTTCTAATTCCCATTGCCTCCTGCATTAACGTCGCGATCATATATTTCAGATACAAAAGGATGAAATGGTTCCATCGGCTGGTGTGATGCTTCTGACGAGCAATTTGTTCGCAATGGGCGGAAAAGTCTGGAGAGAAATTCCGCCGCGCGCTTTTGGGGGGAATTATTCTTCGGCGCCAGTCTACTTGCCGTCCTCCTTCTTCTTCCTTTCCACAAGAGAAGACTTCATTGTCCTTTCATACCTAAATGGTTTCAATTTGGGACGACCGCTGCTGGTCCTCTTTTTCCTCCTTTGGGAGCAGACCCTGGCGAGCAAGATATCCTTTAGATATATAATTTCCGACATCCCCTTATCCTCCCATTGGCGTAAGGGTAGAATGTTTTGGTTAAAATTAGGTTTAATGTCTCAAAAAAATATAAGCCATGCATTTTGCTGAAAAATCAATGGATATTTCCGGAAGTTCGCCTATGGAAATGGCCATCGAAGAAGCGAGAAAAGCGGCAAGCCGTGGATCTGTTCCGGTTGGCGCACTGGTGGTTTCCGGAAGCCAGATAATATCTTCCGCCGGCAATGAGGTGATCAAAAATTCAGATCCCACCGCTCACGCTGAAATCATAGCAATTCGTCGGGCCTGCAGGTTGCGGAACAGTCATATTCTCGATGGTTGCGACATGTATGTTACGCTGGAACCGTGCCCCATGTGCGCCCAAGCCATATCGTTGGCAAGAATCCGCAGACTATACTTCGGCGCCTACGATCCCAAATACGGAGGAATAGAGCATGGAGCCCGCATTTTTGAGCATGCTCCCCATAAAACGGAAATAATAGGTGGCGTTCTAGCAACACGGTGCGCAAAAATTCTAAAAAATTTCTTTGAAAACAAAAGAAATTAACGTTTTTTTTTAGACTGGTACTTTAAAAATGAGCAAGATTTGGTTATAAGACACAGGTAAATTATGCCGAGGAGGAATAGTGCTCGTTTTTGTTCGCGACAACAATGTTGATCAGGCGCTGAGGGCTTTGAAAAAGAAGATGCAGCGCGAGGGAATATTTCGGGAAATAAAATTGCGCAGACATTTTGAGAAACCATCGGAGAAAAGGGTCCG